>JBJOJF010000027.1:0-3831 GCA_046046735.1 Pseudomonadota bacterium | reverse complement strand
CATCGATATCTAGATTTTCTGGGTTTGAGGGTAGGTTTGCACCCATTTCCTCTGCAAAGACTTTATAGCGGAGACGCTGAGCTTCTTTAATTTCATTAGGGCTGGCGGCCCAGGAAATTTGAAAAGCAGGGCGTTTAGCTTTTGTTGTTACTTTTTCAGTAACTACTGGTGCAATCGTGCTAAGTTCAGAGCGAGTACGTAAGGCGAATTTTTTACCAAAAAGTTTTTTGGCAATCTTTTTTGAAAATAATTTTTTAATTGCCCCAGCTTTATTTTTCTTTAATTTCTTTGGTTTTCCATCGAAACGCGAGTTAAAGATATCAAATGCGCCGAGTGGGTTTGGAATATCAGACATATTTTTCCTTAAGGTAATTCTTTAGATCGTAAGCGTGCCGTATTACTAATTCATGACAAGTGGTAAGCAAATCGTTGCCCATAAAGCAGTGGCGATCAGTAGAGAAAGCATGACAGCTGCAGAGCCGAAATCCTTTGCTCTTTTTGAGAGATCGTGATGATCAAAAGAAATACGATCAATTGCTGCTTCAACACTTGAATTGAGAAGCTCAACAACTAAGACCATTACGAGTGAGGAAATGAGAATGCACTTTTCAAGCGGAGTAATGGATAGGAAGAGGGCAATCGGTGAGAGGACTGCTAATAAGGTGAGCTCCTGTCTAAAGGCGCTCTCTTCTTTAAAGGCGTAAACGAAACCGCACCAGGAATTCTTTGCCGCATACCATGCTCTGGTGAGACCGCGGTTTCCTTTGTGCGGATTCTGATTAATGTTGTAAGGTGTAGTCAAAACGATCCCTAAGCCAAAGCAGTGATGTGAACATCTGGCGATGGAACTGGCTTCAGGTGATTCGCAAACTGCTCAGACGCAGCGCGCCATGAGAATTTTTCAGCGTGTGCTCTAGCTGCTTCACGTGGAATTTTCAGCGCCTGCATGCAGGCTTCTCTTAAGTCCTCATTCATAGCGCCAGCAGTTGATTTACCAAGTACGTCTATTGGGCCGGTAACTGGGTAAGCTGCAACTGGCGTTCCGCAGGCCATTGCCTCTAATAGCACTAGTCCAAAGGTATCGGTTTTGCTTGGAAATACAAAAACATCGGCTGCGGCATAAACCTTGGCTAATTCATGCTGCTGTAGAACGCCTAGGTAATTAATGTCTGGATACTTTTCTTTAATCCCAGCCATGGCCGGACCGTCACCAACAACCCATTTTGAGCCAGGAAGATCAATTTCTAAGAACGCGTTAATATTCTTTTCAACTGCAACGCGACCCACATAGAGGAAGATGGGGTGAGCAGTGTTTAAGGCCTTGGAGTCCTGCATTTTAAAAATATCCAGGTCGACACCGCGCGTCCAAAGGACGACATTATTTAGTCCGTACCTTTCTAAATCATCTTTAACAACAATCGTAGGTGCCATTACGGCCATAGAAGGTCCATGGAACCATCTGATGAAGGCGTACGTGATCGCCAGAGGAATGCCAGTACGTGCCTTTACATATTCGGGGAAACGGGTGTGATATGCAGTTGAGAACGGTAATTTGTTTTTTACTGCATAAGCCCGGGCTGATAATCCAAGTGGCCCCTCTGTTGCAATATGCATTGCATCTGGTGCAAATTCTTTGATTCGACGAGCTACTTCTTTCCCGGGGAATAATGAAAGGGCAATGTCTGGATAAGTAGGACAGGGGATGGACTTAAATCCATTTGGGGTAATCATTTCAACTTCATGTCCCATACCAATCAGTTCTGCGCGTGTTTGCTTGAGAGTGCGAACCACACCATTTACTTGTGGATCCCATGCGTCAGTGATGATCATAATTTTCATAAAGCAGCCTCTTTAATAAGTGATTCAGCAGCGGGTTGGAGTGTAATTTCGGGAGTTACAACGGGATCGCCTTTAATTTGCGTCCAATAAATAATTTTGAGTTCACCGGTCGTTGTTTCTACAAGTGCGGAGAGGCTTTCAACCCAGTCGCCATCGTTGCAATATAAGAGCCCATCGATTTCACGAATTTCAGCTTTGTGAATATGGCCACAAACAACGCCATCACAATTTCGTAACCGTGCTTCTCTGGCCATAATGTGCTCAAAGTCAGCGATATAGCTCACTGCATTTTTGACTTGATGCTTTAGGTATTGAGAAAGCGACCAATATTGCAAACCCATTTTGACTCGCAACATATTGAAGTAGCGGTTGATATACAAAATGAAGGAGTACAGAGAGTCTCCTACATAAGCGAGCCACTTGGCGTACTGCATAACGCCATCGAATAAGTCTCCATGGGTAACCCAAAGTTTTCTACCATCCAAGGTTGTATGAATGACTTCTTCCTGAACCTTAATATCGCCGAAAGACATGCCGAAGTATTGCCTTGCAGCCTCATCATGATTACCAGGGATATAAATTACTTCAGCACCCTTACGCGCCTTGCGTAATAGTTTTTGAACTACGTCGTTATGTGCCTGTGGCCAGTAAAAAGATTGCTTAAGGCGCCAGCCATCGATAATGTCGCCAACGAGATAATACTGATCAGCTTCATTGTGTTTTAGGAAATCCAAGAGATACTTTGCCTGACACCCTGAGGTTCCAAGGTGTACATCTGAAATCCAGATAGCTCTGTAATGCATCATGAGTAAGCATTAAGCCTATTGATTATGAATACCTCATGACACTTTTAAGACAGTTTGATGACTTGATTTATATTGTGGATTCTTTATTACCTTTATTTCTTCAAAACCTCTTAATGCATCAGACCTCTAAACAACTTGGGCTTATTCGTTGGATCCAAATTGCAACTCATGTAATTGGCGGTGTATGCACGCTCTCTTTTATTTTTCCATTCCTCACGAGGGTTCAGAAAGATCAAAAGATTCAAGCTTGGTCTAGAAAGTTATTAAACATATTTGGCATCCATTTATCTATTCATGGCCAATACCCAAGCGACCTTCCATATTTAGTCGCGTCTAACCATATTTCATGGCTGGATATTCATGTTATCAATGCCTTCAAACCCATTCGATTTGTAGCTAAGTCAGAAGTTGAGGGTTGGCCAATTTTCGGCTGGATGGCAAAACAACTTGGTACGGTATTTATTCGCAGGGATAGTTCGCGTCATGCACGGCAAGTAGTTGGTCAAATGGCCAAAGTCCTGCAGACTGAATCCATATGTATTTTTCCTGAAGGAACTTCCACCAATGGGGAGAGCGTCCTTTTATTTAAGTCCAACCTGTTTGAGGCGGCCATAGCTTCACAGACCCCCGTGTTGCCGCTAGCGATTCAATACACAAATAAAGCCACCGGAAGGCGCAGCGAGGCGCCGGCGTTTATTGGCGATATGGGCCTGCTGGAATCCATGGGGAATGTACTGAATGAGCCTAATCTAGAGGCTACTTTGACGTTTTTACCAGTAATCCAGCCTGTTCTGGGCTCGTCAACCGATAGAAAGGCGCTAGCAAACAGGGCTCAAAGCCACATTAGCGAGGCACTGCAACTACATTTGTAATAAAAATGTCATATCCTTAAGATACAAAGAGATTATTGGTTCAAGGAATGAAATGACATCAAAACATAAAGAGATGGCTGAATGGTATCAGCGTGCTCAAGAAGAAATCTTAGATAGCATGGATGAAGAGCTCGAAATGGAGCTCGATGATGACCGCCTTTCTCCAGACAGTGGCAGTTCCTCAGTAATTCCACGTCAGGTTTACTTTAAGGAATTATTTCGCTTGCAAGGCGAATTGGTAAAGCTCCAAGATTGGGTTGTAGAGAACAAGCTCAAGGTTGCTGTCATATTTGAGGGTCGTGACTCAGCCGGTA
>JBJOJF010000026.1:0-9841 GCA_046046735.1 Pseudomonadota bacterium | reverse complement strand
TCAAGACTTCTCCGTATTTTCTGGTGACGACCTCAGTGCGGCGATGTTAATGTTGATGGGTGGTAAAGGTAATATTTCTGTAACTGCAAATATTGCTCCTCGTTTGATGCATGAATTGTGCCAGGCAGCAATGTCTGACGATGTTGTGAAGACCCGTGAGATTCAATACCGTCTACTCGCTGTTCACAAAGCGATGTTTACCGAAGCCAATCCAATTCCAGTGAAATGGGCTCTACATGAGATGGGCAAAATAACCGAAGGAATTCGCTTGCCTTTAACCCCTTTGAGCATTGCTCTGCGTGAGCCTTTGAAGGTCGCACTGAAGCAGGCCGGCTTACTATGATTAATTTAATGAAACTTGTGCGCCAATCTAGCGCGGCTTTATTCATTATTTCTGCGGTGACGCTGGGATTGGTAGGCTGTAAATCGGTCACCACTAACGATACCGTTGACTATAAAAGTGCTGGGGCAGTCCGCGGACCTAACTTAGCCTATCCGCCCGACTTGATTACCGCTCAAGCTGACCGACGTTACATCGTTCAGGATGGATCTGCGACGATGTCTGAATACAATGCGGCAGTCAAGAAATCTGTCCAGACTCGTAAAAATGTCATGACTGGTATTCCTGGCATGCGTATCGCTCGAGATGGTGAGCGTCGCTGGTTGGTGGTTGAGAAGCCAGCACCAGAGCTGTACCCACAGATTAAAGATTTCTGGCAAGAGAATGGATTCTTATTGGTCACTGACTCACCTTCCACCGGCATTATGGAGACTGACTGGGCTCAGAACCGTGCCAAAATTTCCCAAGACTTTATTCGATCCATCTTGGGTAGTGCACTCGACTCCATTTATGACACTGGTGAGCGAGATAAATACAAAACGCGTTTAGAGGTCACTAAGCCGGGTGAGACCGAAATTTATATTACCCAACGTGGTGCCATTGAAAAGTGTATGAATGATGCTACTGGTGCTTGTATCTACACAATTTGGACTGCACGACCAAATGATCCAGATTTAGAGGCAGTATTTTTGGCTCGCTTGATGGAGCGCTTGGGAATGACGCAGGAGCAGGCTAAGGCACAAGTTGCTGTACCGCTAGGTCCAAAGTCACCTAAAGCTAAATTGGTTCAAGATGGTGTGAACACTGCTCACATTGAAATTGCTTCTGGTTTTGATCGTGCTTGGCGTGACACTGGTTTGGCCCTTGATCGATCAAACTTCACAGTGGAAGATCGCAATCGTTCCAGTGGTGCCTATTATGTTCGTTATGTGAATCCTAAGGATTTAGGCGATACGAAAGGCTTCTTCTCAAATCTCTTCAGCAGCAAGGATGAGTCCGGCTTAAAGGCGAAGATCTATTCTGTAGTGGTTAAATCTACTGGTGAGAACACAGCGAGCATCTATGTTCAAAATGCAGAAGGCAAGCCTGAGAACACTCCCGCAGGATTACAGCTTCTTACTTTGTTGACAGAGCAATTGACTCGCTAACGGGTATCCAATTGAGTAAATAAAAAAGCCGCTTTTCAGCGGCTTTTTTTCTTCAAAGAGAAGATTACTTCTTAGCGTCAGCAGCAGGAGCGGCTGGAGCAGCTGGAGCAGCAGCAGGAGCTTCAGCAGCAGGAGCAGCAGGAGCAGCAGCAGGAGCTTCAACAGGTTTTGCTTCTTCTTTTTTACCGCAAGCGGCCAAAGCGATTGCCAACATTGCTACGAGTGCGAGTGACTTCTTCATTTGTAATTTCCTCTTCAATAAATGATCATTAATTACCGGTAATCGAAACATGGATTGCACTGGGAAACCCTTAGGTACTTTCCATTACTCATTATATCCATCTCCGCACTTAATGCTTAAAAACAAGCCACCCAGCTTGGTAAGCCTCATACAAGCTATTTTCAGGATTACTTTGACTCAGTTTCCCAGTCTTAAGCTCCTTTTTGGATGCCAGCGCCTTCCAGGCTGCTTGTATTTGAGGGGTTTGATGGGTTGTCACGTCCTCACCATTGCAAAACACGGTTTTACCAAGGGCTAGGAGTCGTGTCTGCGGGTGGGGAGCTAGAACTTGTTTGGTGAGAGCCAATTCAAAGTCGTCAGGGTCTTTAGGGGAATCTGGCCCATCAAAAAAAGCCTGCGGCTTAGGTTCGCTGAGATAGGCGCTAACACCTGGTAAGAATGTTTTCGCCTGGTCCAGTTTCAGATTCTTAAGCTTGCTTTGAAGTTGCCTAATCAGCTCATCGGGCAATTGTTCAGGGGTAGCAGTTGCCGCTTGATTTGGATCGGCAAAATGCTTTTCAAGTTCCGGGATGTTTTCCAGCGATTCTGCAAGTTTCCACAGACCCTCTTGAAGCAGCTCTTTATAGCTTGGCGCTCTAAACCCTACCGACCAGGTTTGGCAGCCCGGATCTAATGCAATACCATCATGGGCGATATGTGGCGGTAGATAAAGCATGTCTCCCGGCTCAAGATCCCATTCTTGCTCGGGTGCAAAATGCTGCAATATTTTGAGGGGAAGATTGGGATTAAGACTCAAATCTTTTTGTTGTGAGATGCGCCACCGTCTGCGTCCTTCCATCTGAATTAAAAACACATCGTAAGAGTCAAAATGGGGTCCAACACCACCACCCGGTCCCGCAATACTGATCATGAGGTCATCTAGGCGCGCATCTGGAATGAATCTGAACCATGACAGAATTTTGGCTGCAGCAGGGTGCTTAGCATCCATTCCCTGCAGTAGGAGCGTCCAGTTGGGAGTGCTTAATGAGGGAATCTTTTTTTTCTTAAAGGGGCCAGCAATAAAACTCCAAGGAGTTGATTTGATGAGTCTTGTTTCAGCATCCTCATTTCCAGCTATCTGGAAAAGCTCATCGGCTGATATAGGGCTGGCTAGAGGCTCGCCATATTCTTGAGCAAGCTTAAAAGCGGGGATAGCACCACGAACTAATAATGGCTTTTTATGCCAGTGGGTTTTCATGAACTTTTCTGGGCTCATTCCTCCTAATAGGGCCCAAGGAAGGTCCAGCGGCAGGTTTTTTGGAGGTTGAGGCGGTTGATAAGGCTTGCTCAAGTAAAATGAGGTCATAAAAGTAGAAGGCTGTTTAAAACACAATGTTGAATGAATTACGCATGAAGATTGAAAAAAATACTGTTGTATCCCTTCGTTATAAATTAACTGATGCGCAAAATAATATTATCGAAGAACCAGATTCTCCGATGGTATACCTGCACGGGGGATATGAGGGCACTTTTCCAAAGATTGAGACCTTATTAGATGGGCAAGATATTGGCTATGAGGCCAGCATCCAATTGGAACCCAATGAGGCCTTTGGTGAATATGATCCAGAATTATTGAAGATTGAGCCTCGCGCTCGTTTTCCTGAGCCCTTGGAGATTGGTATGCAGTTTGAGGGTGTGCCTGATGCCGAGGAAGAAAACAATCCCGCCGATTCCGACGAAGAGCCTTTGATCTATACAGTAACTGATGTTGCAGATAGTCAGGTTGTGCTCGATGGCAACCATCCACTAGCTGGAATGGCGCTACGTTTTTGGGTTCAAGTAGAAGATGTGCGCGCAGCTACAGATGAAGAAATTGAAAACCGTCATCCTGAAGGTGGCGAGAGCTTTACATTTGGGATGCCCGATGATGACGATGCAGATGATGACTTTCCTGAGGGACTGCTTAATCCTGGCGGCACCTCACCCACGTTGCATTAATTTAGTAAGTGAATAGTAAAAAAGCGAGGTATTCCTCGCTTTTTTGTTTTTGGGCTTGCACCGCTTACTCTTTAAGCCATTCTTTGAGTGCACCTAGATCTCGTTTAGTGTCAGATTCAGCGCTAGCGGTAGGTGTATTACTCAGCTTTGCTAGAGCCTTCTCTAAGGCAACAATCTTTGCTTCTTGTTCAAGTGTTGCATCAATAAGACCTTTCAAAGCCATCGAGACTGGATCATCAACATTCGGTGTAACGCCATAGGCAGAGAAGTATTCTTTCGCTTTGCTGTCTGGGTTACTGGTTTGCGGCAAGTCTGGATGCAAGATGCGAGCCGGGATACCAACAGCAGTTGCGCCAGCAGGAATCTCTTTGAGGACAACGGCGTTTGATCCAACGCGTGCGCCATCTCCCACTGTAAATCCACCAAGCACTTTTGCACCAGCGCTAATGACTACACCCTTGCCTAAAGTTGGGTGACGCTTAACACCCTTGTAAAGTGATGTACCACCAAGAGTAACGCCTTGATAAATTGTGCAGTCATCACCAATTTCAGTAGTTTCACCGATCACGATACCAAGCCCGTGATCTAAAAAAACGCGACGTCCAATCTTAGCCCCAGGGTGAATTTCAATTCCAGTGATCCAGCGAGATACCATCGAGAGTAAGCGTGCGATCCACTTCAAGCCCACATTCCAGAGCCCATGAGATGCGCGATGGATCCAAACGGCATGTAAGCCTGGATAGCAGGTGATGACTTCCAGCCGATTTCTGGCAGCAGGGTCACGAACGATGATGGAATCGACCTGGTCGAATAGCGAATTAAACATATAAAGATTTTAGCGGTTAACGGCCAAGATTACTTTTTAAGCAACATCTGCTTAGCGATACCGCGTAAGAGATCAATCTCCTCCTTATGAAGCCGACTTCTGGCGAATAAGGATTGCAGGCGGAGCATCAGTTTCTTGGGGTTGGCAGGGTCAAGGTACCCAATCGCTTCCAGACCCTCGCGCCAATGCTCCAGCATAGCCGCTACGGCTGTAGGGTCTGCATAGTCAGCTTGATCTAGATTTGAAGGCGCTTCTGATTCATTTGCCAGCCATTCTCTGAGGCTAAATGCGCACACCATAATGGCCTGCGCTAAATTTAATGAAGGATATGTTGGGTTGGCGTCGAGCCAAACTCGATGGGTACACAAAGACAGGTGGGAATTGTCCAGGCCGGTACGCTCCGGCCCGAACACCAGGGCAACCGGCTGTTGAGTTTTAACTGCTTGCCCAATCAGATCTCGAGCTTGCTGCCAATTTAATGCGGGTGGTCCAAACTCTCGATCGCGACTAGTCAGACCCAAAACCAGTCCGCAACCCCCAAGAGCAGACTCTAATGAGCCAGACTCTTGACTGCTGCTTAATACATCCGCCGCACCACTGGCTAGGGCAATGGCTTCCGGGGTGCTGGCGATACCTGAAAGCTTGGGGTTGATCAGGCGTAGATCCCCAAATCCCATGGTTTTGAGGGCGCGCGCTGCGGATCCGACATTGCCGGGATGGCTTGTTTCAACGAGAACCCAGCGAAAGAGCTGAGCGTGGGCGTCATTCATGATGATGTTGTCTTGCTGTTTTATGAGACATTCAAAAGGGCAATCGTTTAGAATCAGGGTGTTAGCTCCTTATTGTCATGCAGTTTGCAATATGTTGAGTTTGTTCTTATTTAATTTGTCCATCAAAACTATGCATCCCATGTTAAATGTGGCCGTCAAGGCCGCCCGTCGTGCAGGAACTGTAATTAATCGTGCCTCCCTCAATCTGGAGCGTCTTCAGGTTGATCGTAAGCAACACAACGATTTTGTGACAGAGGTGGACAAACAAGCTGAAGCGGCAATTATTGAAACGCTCAGCGAAGCCTATCCGAGTCACGGATTTTTGGCCGAGGAAACTGGCGCTCAAAATGCTGATGCAGAAAATGTGTGGATCATCGATCCATTAGATGGCACTACCAATTTTATTCACGGCTTTCCGCAATATGCGATTTCCATAGCCTTATCGGTCAATGGCATTACTCAACAAGCAGTTGTCTATGATCCAACTCGTGATGAGCTTTTTACAGCTACCCGTGGTGCGGGCGCGTATTTGGACCGTCGGCGTTTGCGTGTTGCCACTCAAGATCGCTTAGCTAATTCATTGTTGGGTACCGGTTTTCCTTATCGCGAAGATCAAGATTTAGAAAAGTACTTAAAGATTTTTGCTGACATGTCTCGTCAGTGCGCAGGTCTGCGTCGTCCTGGTGCAGCTTCTTTAGATTTGGCTTATGTTGCTGCGGGTCGTTACGACGGTTTTTTTGAGAGTGATCTTAAGCCATGGGATATGGCAGCGGGTGCATTATTAATTACTGAAGCCGGCGGCTTGATTGGTAACTATCGCGGTGAAGAGGGCTACTTGCAAAGTGGAGAGGTGATGTGTGCCAATCCTCGTATCTTTGCGCAGATGGTGCAATGTTTGTCTAAGTACTCCACCTGCTAAAGAGCTGATTTAATCGGGGTGGTGTAAGGCTTAAGCCTTGATTAAATCGGTGTAACGTACCCCAGTTTGATCAATGAGCAGTGCGCTTGCCTTAGGCATGACGCTATCAGGATGATCTAAATCCCAGTCAGATAAAACCCAGCGTTGCCAGCTCTGGTCAGCCAGAGACTCTTGATGATGGGATGGTAGATGCGTATGACCATGGATAAGTCTATCGCCTTGCTGATCCCTGAGGACTGCTGCGCAAGCTGCCAAAGTTACATTGGTTTTCAGCTTAGTTAATTCTGGCGCTGTTGAATGCGAGCTTTGGTACTGAGCTGCACTATTGCTACGCAAATGATTTGCAATTGATTTTCGCCAATGCAAGGGTAATTTAAGGAATAGCTTTTGTATCCAAGTTTTCCTTACCCAACCACGAAATATCTGATAACCCACATCTGCAGTGCATAGCGCATCGCCATGGCTGAGCACATATTCATGGTCAGCAATTCGTACCTTTGATGGATCTTGGAGAAGTGTTATTCCGGTCTTACTTAAGAAATCTGACCCCACCAAGAAATCACGGTTGCCATGCAGGTAATACGTTTTTACTTTTGTAGAGAGTGTTGCTAGCGCACGTTTTACTTCTTGCTGGAATGGTGACTGTAGAGCTGCATCATCACCAACCCAATACTCAAAGAGATCACCCAAAATAAACACAGCCTCTACCTTGGGCGCCTCTTTTTCACAGAAATCAAAAAAACGTTGTGCCGTCAAAGGCATTGACGGCGTGAGGTGAAGATCTGAAATGAGCAGTGCGCTCGCGAACTGGGGAATCATTCCTCTAAAACGCTAGCCTTTTCAATCACAACATCTTCAGTTGGTACGTCTTGATGAAAACCGGCATTACCTGTTTTTACTTTACGAATAGCATCCACAACATCCAGGCCATCAGTCACCTTACCAAATACGGCATATCCCCAGCCTTGTGCATTTGGTGCAGTGTGATTGAGGAAGTCATTGTCATTGACGTTGATAAAAAACTGAGCAGTCGCCGAGTGAGGGTCGCTAGTACGTGCCATTGCAACAGTACCGCGCTCATTCTTAAGACCATTATTTGCTTCGTTTTCGATCTTTGCGCCAGATGATTTTTCTTTGAGGCCAGCAGTCATACCGCCGCCTTGAATCATGAAGTTATCAATTACGCGATGAAAGATGGTGCCATCGTAGTGGCCACTTTTTACGTATTGCAAGAAGTTAGCAACAGTCTTAGGAGCTTTTGCAGCATCCAGGGAGAGGGTGATATCACCCTTGTTAGTTTTTAGGAGAACTTTCGCCATAATTAGTTTTACTTTCTGATGGGTTAGTGGGTTGATTGGTGTTAGTCGCGCTAGGCGCGGATCTGGTTTTTTTAGGAGGCTTCAATATATCGAGCAAGGCCTTTGCACGATTGGTATATGGCCTTGGATTGAGTTGAGTACCCTTGGCCGCATTGGTATAGGCTTCCGCCCCGAGTCGAATATAGATCTCTCCCAAATTGGCTGAAGCAATTGCATAACTAGGTCTGATCTTTAGTGCTAGCTCTAAATAATCTCGCGCTTCAATCCAGTTGCCCTGATTGGCTGCTAAGGCAGCTAGATTGTTATAAGGCTCTGGTAGCTCTGGAAATTGCTGTGTGATTTCAACTAAGGTTTTTTTAGCGGCATCCCATTGACGCATTTCAAGCTGCAGGCGCGCTTTCACAAACCGAATTTGGACATTTTTGGGATTGGCTTTGATTAGGGCATTAATTGAATTAATGGCGTCTTGATACTTGCGGGCTTTAATGAGTCTCTCAATTTCAGCTGGCACAGCATTTTTGGTAATCGGGTCGGGCTCGATAATCAAAAATGAAAGAAATGGCACCGCAACCGTATCTGATAGCTCTGGATTGAGGGGGTCATAACCAGCATCTGCTGACAACCTAGGGGGGTCAGTAGGGCTGTAGCCACCTAAAAAAGGTTTTGTATTGCCAGGATCAGCTTTAGCTTCTTGAGCATTTAATGCCCTCAGGCTGGCTTCTGTCCTATCTTGAGCGGGGGTGGTGCAGGCAGACGCTAAAAGCGCTCCAAAAAGCACTATTAAGGCTTTTAAATTGAAGGAACTTAGGGCTGGCAGGGAGTTAGACATAATGGATCTAGGGGTGAAAAACTGGCTCATTCGATATACTCAGCGCTCAGTCTAACAAATTGGCGCTAGTTGCCACCTTTATAGCCCCTATGTTGCAAATCTATAACACTCTCAGTCGTTCAAAGCAGGACTTTAAACCTATCGAGCCAGGCAAGGTCAAGATGTATGTCTGCGGCATGACGGTTTATGACTTCTGTCATATTGGCCATGCTCGAGTGATGATCGTTTTTGACATGGTGGTGCGATGGTTGCGTGCTAGTGGCTATGAAGTGAACTATGTACGCAATATCACCGATATAGATGACAAGATCATTAATCGGGCCATTGAGAATGGTGAACCGATTTCAGCGCTGACCCAGCGTTTTATTGATGCGATGCATGCTGATTCAGATGAATTAAGTTTGATGCATCCAGATCATGAGCCTCGGGCCACAGATTACATTGCACAAATGCAGGGAATGATTGGTCGTCTCGTTGAGAATGAGTTGGCCTATCAGGGTGAAGATGGCGACGTCAATTTTGCAGTTCGTCTCTTTCCTGGCTACGGTCGCCTATCTGGTAAATCCTTGGATGAACTGAATGCTGGTGAGCGAGTCGCCATCGGCGGTGGCAAGAGAGATCCTCTTGATTTTGTTTTATGGAAAAGCGCTAAAGCAGAAGAGCCGGCAGATACACGATGGAGCTCACCATGGGGAGAGGGTCGCCCAGGTTGGCATATTGAGTGCTCTGCTATGTCCTGTGATCTTCTCGGCGAGCACTTTGATATTCATGGTGGTGGTGCTGACTTGCAGTTTCCCCATCATGAGAATGAGATCGCGCAGAGTGAAGGCGCTTTGTATGGTCAGAAACATCAGGCTGACGATCAGCCATTTGTGAATTACTGGATGCACAACGGCCATATTCGTGTGAACGAAGAAAAGATGTCCAAGTCGCTTGGTAACTTTTTCTTAATTCGTGATGTCCTCAAGAATTTTGATCCAGAAGTGTTGCGCTTCTTTATGTTGCGCGCTCACTATCGCAGCCCTATTAATTACAGTGATACTCAGTTAGAAGAATCTCGCGCAGGCTTGGTCCGGCTCTATACCGCATTGGCTCAGGTGCCTGCCACTGGCACTCCGGTTGACCCAGGCTCTATTTGGGTAAAGCGCTTTGCTGATTCGATGAATGACGACTTCAATACACCGGAAGCCATCGCAACACTGTTTGACTTGGCGAGTGAAGTCAATCGCGCTCAAGGTGAAGAAAAATCTGCACTAGCTAATACATTGAAGATGCTTGCTGGAACCCTTAACTTTTTGCAACGCGATCCCACGATATTCTTGCAAGCAGGTTCCCGCGGTGGAGAAGAAGGGGTATCTGCTGAAAAAATTGAAGCACAAATTGCCGCTCGAGTGGCAGCTAAATTAGCAAAAGATTTTTCTCAGGCGGATTTGATTCGTAAAACCTTACTTGAGCAGGGCGTAGTATTGGAA
>JBJOJF010000025.1:0-5252 GCA_046046735.1 Pseudomonadota bacterium | reverse complement strand
ATTTTGGTCTTGGCACCCTGAGGATTAGGCTCCAGCGGAATCTCGCTTGCTAACGGATGTCCTACATAGCTTGCCTTGATACCTGCTCGCTCATAAATTTCCAACTCAAATGGAAAAATACACAGCATTCTTTCGACAGCTTGCTTGATCTTTGTGATGCGTCCCGAGCGCCACGCCCAAATCGATGGCGAGACAAAGTGCAGAGTCGGAATGCCCGCTTTTCTTAAGGCTAGCTCAACACCCAAATTAAAGTCAGGGGCGTCTACCCCAAGATAAACATCAGGACGGCCTTCACCCAATAAATGCGTAATGAGCTCTTTGCGAAGTTTCAAAATAGCTGGCAGCTGTTTGATGGCCTCGACATAACCGCGCACGCTTAAGGTTTCCATGGGCCAATCAGATCGCAGCCCCTCGGCTTGCATACGAGGTCCGCCAATACCGTAGACCTCGAGATTGGAGGTATCAGGAATTTGCTTCAGGGCGCTAAGCACTGGTGCAGCCAGCAAATCACCCGAGGGCTCTCCGGCAACACAAGCAAGTTTAGACACTGACCTTCTCTAGCGAATAATGCCGCGCGTAGAGGCGGCAATAAAGTCATGGAATTCAGCGAGCTTTTGAGCGGTAGCAGCATCTGCAGAACTAGCAGCGACCATCTTCTGAATCTCTACCTTCGCCTCTTCAAAGCTCAAGCCATCCTTATAGAGCACCTTGTATGCTTGACGCAATGCAGAGATAGTCTCACTAGAAAAACCACGACGCTTTAAGCCTTCAACGTTAATCCCATGAGGAGATGCCTTGTCTCCCGCAGCAATCACAAATGGCGGGATATCCTGCACCAAGGCAGAGGCTCCACCAAGCATAGCGTGTTGACCAATGCGAACAAATTGATGAACTCCAGACATACCGCCCATAATGGCCCAGTCGTTTACCTGGACATGACCTGCTATCTGGGCATTGCTAGAGAAAATGGTGTGATTGCCAATTTGGCAATCATGCGCAATGTGAACATACGCCATGATCCAGTTGTCATTGCCAATACGCGTGATACCTTCATCCTGAGAAGTGCCGGTATGAATAGTGGTGAACTCACGAATGGTGTTGCGGTCACCGATAATTAACTGAGTAGGCTCACCACGGTACTTCATATCCTGTGGGGCACCACCGATTGCCGCAAAATGGGCAAAGGTATTTTCTATACCAATCGTAGTATGGCCTTCGATGACGGTATGTGAACCTACCTTGCTACCAGCACCAATTTTGACATTTGGACCGATAACTGAATAAGGGCCAATCTCAACATCGCTAGCGAGTTCGGCCTTGCTATCAACGATCGCAGAAGCATGAATTCGGGTCATTACGCGCCTTTCGTACGAACCGCACAAGTGATGTTGGCTTCTGCGGCAAGCTCACCATCAACAGTGGCTTGAACTTGAAACTTATAAATACCTGCGCGCTCACGCTCTAACTTTGCAGTCATGATCAATTGATCTCCAGGCAATACAGGCTTCTTAAAGCGTGCACCATCAATACCAGCAAAGTAGTAAATAGCATTCTCTTCCCTTACTTCAGAGAAGGTTAGCAATGCTGCAGTTTGAGCCAAAGCTTCAATAATTAACACGCCTGGCATCACTGGAAAGTCAGGAAAATGACCCTGAAAAAATGGCTCATTCATGGTGACATTTTTAAGCGCTGTAATGCTCTGACGCGGTTCTATCTCAAGCACGCGATCAACCAATAAGAATGGATAGCGATGTGGCAACAGCTTCAAAATTTGATTGATATCAATGGCGACTGGTTTGCTCATGTAATTACCTACTTATTTGGGTTTCTAAAATTTTTAATATTTTTACAAAAAATTGGAGTGCGAGGCTTCATGCCTTATGTCTGCCTAACTCAAGACTCCGAGCTTTTGGACTTATCCAACAAACGCAAGCGTTGACGTATTTTATCGAGGCCACGCAATATAGCCGCATTTTTCTCCCATGCGCTATGGAGCATAGATGGATAGACACCCGTGTAATGCTGGCCTGGCTCGGTAATGGAACGAATAATCGAGGTGTTACCAGATACGGTAGTTCTATCAGCGATAGTCAGGTGACCTGCAAAATTGGCGGCCCCGCCAATAATGCAGAAATTACCAATCTTGGTGCTGCCTGAGATAGCTGCACAACCTGCTATCACACAGCAATTGCCAACAATGACATTGTGTGCAATTTGTACTTGATTATCGATCTTGGTACCAGAGCCAATGGCAGTATCACTCATTGCGCCACGATCGATTGTTGTTGACGCACCAATTTCTACGTCATTACCGATAGTGACGCCACCGGTTTGAGGGATCTTGACCCACTCACCACCAGTAGCAGAAAAATCAGGGGCAAATCCAAAGCCATCGGCACCAATAACGGCGCCACTATGAATAATGCATCGCTCTCCAATTTTGACTTCAGAGTAAATCGATACGTTTGGGTAAATCAAAGTATCGCTAGCAACAGTGGAGTTTCGGGCAATTGAAATATTACCCAACAAAGTAACGCGCTCACCGATCTTCACACCAGGGCCAATTTGCACAAACGGTCCGATATGACATGAGGCGGGAATATTTACTGACGAATCAATAGCAGCGCTTGTATGAATTCCGGGGGCATAAATTGGAGCTGCAGCTTGAGCAAAATGCTGCGCCATCCTAGCAAAGGTTGCGTAGGGATTTTTAGCAACAAAATAAGCTCGCTTTACAGTACTTGAACCAGGATTCGCCTTCAGAAAATCCAGATCTGACTGACTGAGTATCAAAGCTCCAGCAGCGCTATCCCCGGCTAATTGCCTGTAGAGTGGATTCGATAGAAAGGAGATTTCGCTTGCCTGGGCCCGCTCGAGAGGAGCAAGGCCCTGAAGCGCGAGGGAGCCATCCCCCACCAAGCTTACTTGAAACTGTTCGGCCAGCTCGATGGCGGTCGGCATAAAACTTACTTGAGACTGTTCAAAGCCTTGATGACATCGTCAGTCACATCTACCTTAGGATTAGCATAGGCTGGATCTTGAATAATGACATCAATTTTTCTTTGCTCAGCAATTTGTTTTAGGGCTTGATTTGCCTTTTCAGCAATCTTAGCTCGCTCTTCAAAATTACGCTGATTCAAATCTTCTGTGTACTCACGCTGCTTGCGTTGTAATTCACGATCTTGATCGGCTAACTCACGTTGACGACGAACCCGCTCAGCCTCAGACATTACTGCTGAATCACGATCTAACTTTTCAGCAGCTGTTTTAATTTTTTCTGCGCTGTCGCGAATTTCGCTTTGACGCTTCACAAATTCATTCTGCAATTTTGTCTGGCTAGCTTTAGCCATATTCGATTCGTTGAATACCTTTTCAACGTTAACAGCCGCAACACGTGTGCCAGCATCTTGTGCAATTGCTTGCGGCAAAGCGATGGCAGATGTAATGGCAATTAAACCAAATTGAATCCATTGAGAAGATTGACGAAGCTTCATAAAACTTTCCTTAAACAATTAAAACGCTGTGCCCACTTGGAACTGTAAACGTTGGATATTGTCGGTTGGCAGTGCCTTGACCGGAATACCATAACTGAATTTTAACGGACCCAACGGTGATATCCATGATAAACCCAAGCCATACGAATATCGCAAGACTAAATTGATATTTTCGCCATAAACATTACCGCCGTCTACGAAGCCAAAGACACGGAGGGTCTTATCTACACCCGAACCTGGGATTGGCACGGTGTATTCCAGATTACTGACGATCTTGGACTGTCCACCGGTCGGCTGATTCTGGCCGGTATAGGTATTTACGTAAGTTGGGCCTAGCGATCCAGGCGCGTAGCCACGAACAGATCCAATACCACCAACATAGTAATTCTTGGTAATCGGGAATGGATACTTGCCGTAGGCCTCGCCATAACCTACCTCACCATTAAAGGACAAAATATTTCCCTTTGAGAAGGAGTGATACTTTTGGTACTGACCAAAGAGTCGATAGAACATCATGTTACCGACTGGTGTACCTGCCTCAGCGCTGAGCTGCTGCAAAGATCCGCTTGATGGAATTAAGGCGCTATCTCGTCCGTCGCGCGACCAACCAATGGTAATTGGAACGTTATAGGTATTTAAAGTTGCTGGATATCCAGGCGCAGCAATGCCATAGTCTTGCATGTACGTTAGATATGGCGTTGGAGTATTGATACTTGACTGGATTTGGAAGGCCTCAACACCGGTTCCAAAGAAGATGCGATCAACCTCGGTATAGGGAACACCAAACTTGATATTCGAACCAACTGACTTAATTTGGTAATCAGGATCGCCTGTGTAATACAAAGGCTTGGATGAGCGGTAGTACAAATCGGTAAAGCGGCTAATGCCATCTTCCGTGAAGTAAGGGTCGTAGTTTGATAAAGCCAAGCTTTGATTAATCTTACCCATAGAAAGATTTAAACCAATTGCTGTACCGGTACCAAAGGCATTTTCCTGGTTAATACCCGCGGACAGAATCAACTTCTCGGTTGAGGAGAAACCAGCACCAATTGTTAGAGATCCTGTTGGCTTTTCAGTTACCTTCACATTGACGTCAACCTGATCGGGGGATCCTGGGACGTCTTGAGTGGATATGTCGGCATCCGTGAAGTAGCCCAAACGCGCTATGCGTTTCTTGGATAAATCAATCTTTTCACCATCAAACCATGAGCTCTCAAACTGACGCATCTCACGACGAATAACCACGTCACGGGTTTTAGCATTACCAGTGATATTCACTTGACGAACATAAACACGGCGACCCGGATCGACTACCAGGGTGAGATCAACCTCGCTGAGCTCACGACGAATATCAGGCTGTGGATTAATCGTGGCAAAGGCATATCCATATGAGCCTAGAATTTCAGCAATTGCTTTTGTGCTCTCGGTCAACTTGGCCGAAGAAAAAGTATCGCCCGGCTTAAGCGTTACTAATTGAGCCAACTCTGCTTCTTTACCTAATAGGTCGCCAGCCAGACGTACACCTTTAACGGTGAACTTGTTGCCTTCGCGAATACTAATCGTCAGATAAATACCCTTCTTATCCGGAGTGATAGAAACTTGGGTAGATTCGATAACAAATTCAAGGTAACCGCGATTAAGGTAGTAAGAGCGAATGTTTTCCAGGTCAGCCGTAAGCTTTTGCTTGGAGTACAAATTGTCTTTGCTATACCAAGATAACCAACCACCCGTCTTGAGCTGCATTTCACTTCTTAAAGT
>JBJOJF010000024.1:0-5223 GCA_046046735.1 Pseudomonadota bacterium | reverse complement strand
TCTATTCTAGCTATTATTAGGACATGTTTACATACTCATCACATCAGTTTCAAGAAATCGTAGATTTCATGCTTAAAGAGGCCAAAAAGAAAGGCGCCTCAGATGCGGTTGCCGAGGTTTCAGAAGGTCAAGGCCTTTCTGTGACTGTGCGCAAAGGCGAAGTGGAGACTATTGAGCAAAGTCTTGATAAGCAGGTGGGCGTCACCGTGTTCCTGGGGCATCATCGCGGCAATGCAAGTACCAGCGATTTCTCCCATGATTCCTTAAGGGCCACAGTTGAGGCTGCGTACCATATTGCTCAACATACCGCTGCTGATGTTTGTGCGGGACCTGCTGAAAAATCCCTTCTTGAAAAAAAGCCGCTGGATCACGATTTATTTCATCCCTGGAATTTAGATTCAGCAACAGCAATTGAAATTGCACGTTCAGCAGAAGGCGCTGCCTTTGCGGTTAGCAAACAAATTAAAAACAGCGACGGTGCTTCCGTTTCTGCGCATCATGCACATTTCATGATGGGAACAAGTCAAGGCTTTATGGGCGGTTATCCCTTTTCTCGTCACTATATTTCATGCGCACCAATTGCAAATGAGGGCGGCAAGAAGTCACTGATGCAGCGAGATGACTGGTATTCCAGTTCGCGCATCCCTGAAGAGTTAGCCGATCCTGCAGCGATTGGTAAATACGCAGCAGAGCGGGCACTCTCACGTCTTAAGGCGAGATCACTCACTACCCGTCGTTGCCCAGTTATTTTTGAGGCGCCTTTAGCCGCTGGTTTATTGGGTGGATTAGTGCAGGCAGTATCAGGTGGCGCTCTATACCGACGCTCCAGCTTTCTATTGGATAGCTTGGGTAAACAAGTTCTACCAAAGCACGTCAGCCTCTTTGAAAATCCCCACCTAAAGTCAATGACGGGTAGCGCACCTTTTGATGAAGAGGGTGTAAAGACGACCGCCAGGACAGTCGTAGATAAAGGGATTTTGCAAGGCTATTTCTTATCTACTTACTCCGCCAGAAAACTCGGCATGACAACCACAGGTAACGCTGGCGGCTCACATCACCTAACGCTGCAAAGCCGTAAGACGCCTAAAGGTGGATTGCCTGCACTCTTAAAAGAAATGGGTACCGGCCTTCTGGTGACTGAATTGATGGGGCAGGGGGTGAACTACGTTACTGGGGATTATTCCCGTGGCGCCTTTGGCTACTGGGTAGAGAATGGTGAGATCCAATACCCAGTGGAGGGAATTACGATTGCTAGTAACTTGCGCGATATGCTGATGGATATTCAGATGATTGGAAGTGATTCACTAATTCGCGGAACAAAAGAGACGGGATCCATATTGATTGGATCGATGACGGTTGGTGGTAAATAGAACACCAACCTCATAAAAAATACAGAACATAAACAAAAAACTATTTTGGAGGATAAGAAAATGCAAAGACGTTCTTTTTTAAAGAAAGCCACAATTGGAGCAGGTGCAGCGGCATTGGCCGCCCCATCAATTGCACAGAGTTTGCCAACACTCAATTGGCGCTTGGTCTCGAGCTTTCCCAAATCTTTAGATACCCTGTTTGGCACTCCAGAAGTATTTGCTAGTGCTTTGCGTAAAGCAACTGACGGTAAATTCAATGTCAAAGTATTTGCGGCAGGCGAGGTTGTTCCTGCATTGCAAGTATTGGATGCGGTTCAGAATGGAACTGTGGAATGTGGCCACACTGCTAGCTATTACTACTTAGGTAAGAACAGCGCATTTATTTTTGATACTGCAGCACCTTTTGGTATGACTGCGCGTCAGCAAGCGGCTTGGATGTTGCACGGCAATGGGATGAAGCTCATGCGTGAGCTCTACGCTAGCTATAACATCGTGAATTTTCTAGGCGGTCAAACGGGAACCCAGATGGGCGGTTGGTTCCGTAAAGAGATTAAGTCACCAGAGGATCTCAAGGGACTTAAATTCCGTATCGCTGGATTTGCTGGCCAGGTACTTGCGAAGTTAGGGGTTGTGCCACAGCAATTGCCTGCTGGTGAAATTTATTCAGCATTGGAGAAGGGCACCATTGACGCTGCTGAATTTGTCGGACCGTATGACGATGAGAAATTAGGTCTAGCTAAGGTGGCCAAGAATTACTACTACCCAGCATTCTGGGAGGGTGCGGCAGGCCTTTCATTCTTGGTTAATAAGAAGCAGTGGGATTCTTTGCCGCCGTCTTATCAAGCCGCATGGGAAGCCGCCTGTTTTGAGGCCCACACAGATATGTGCGCCAAGTACGATGCCTTGAACCCGCCTGCATTGCAACGGCTTTTGCAAAATGGTGCGGTACTACGTAAGTTCAATACTTCAGTTATGGATGCTTGCTTTAAGGCCACTCAGGAAACTTACGCTGAAGAGTCTGCAAAGAATCCGCAATTTAAGAAAATCTTTGATGACTATCGCGTCTTTAGAAATATGGAGGCACAATGGTTTAGTGTTGCTGAGCAGGCATTTGCTCAATACAGTTTTGCTAAAAAGCTTTGAGATCCTAAAAAATAAGGGGGCGTTTCGCCCCCTTATTTATATTTATTGAATTAGTCCTAAAACTTCCAATTAAAGTCTAGTAGGTTCTTAAAGGGAGCGGATGTTATGGCCATTGGCCCCAGGAATGGATGGATGTAGAGAATCAAAAAGTACAGGGCACCAGCAATCGTTAGGCCTAAGAATATAGTCATCAAAATATGCGTCCGCTTTGATTCCATCTTAAAAAAGCAAGAAAAGAACAAAAATACATAAGAACTGCTAATCAGGCCAAACCACGCTGGATAAGCCAAAGCAAATTGAGCGTTATAAATTCGACTGCGACGCAGTTCTGCATACTCCATATTTAGCTGCAGTAATTTTTGGTGGACATTGATTTCGCCCGGGCTTTGAGGTTTGTATTTAATCATAGCAAGCTCAATAGCGAGCATTTGCTTGAATGCCTCCTCACTGAATTTATCCTTACTTAAGAGGGGCCACTCTTCCTTGATGACAGTATTTGTGTAAGCCCTTAAAGCCTGCTTTCCAGATTGATCGAACTCTGATGGGAATGCTGAGTAGAGTCGATACATATTATTAAGGTGATTGGCTTCCATCGCAACAGAGGCGGCGACGTTGTTATAGTTTTGCCATACAAGCACCGTAATAAAAGCAAATAGAAAGCTGTAGATAACCCCCATTGCGTTATAGATATATCCAGCATATGGACCGTCATCACCAAATAAAAATTTCGGTGAAATTTTTTGAAAGAAATAAAACACAGCAAAGCAAAGTGCTAAGACAACAACAATAAGCTCCACCCGCAATATGATGTCCGAAGACTCTAGCATTATTCTTAAAACAGGAAAACTCATGGCTTAGCTCCTTGGATCGAGTGCTCGATGCTTTAGGTGGGTGTGATGCTAGGTGAGCTACTTTCGCTCAAGCGTCAGGAAATTAAAGTGAATATCACCCTCGGATGCGGGGGTTCTTTCAACCTCTTTCCATTGCTCTGGATCAGGAATCTTAAAGAAGGTATCACCACCATCAACATCAATTTCTATTTCAGTAATGAAGAGGCGATCCGCCTTGGGGAAAGCTTGTGTAAATAACTGCTCTCCACCAATCACAAATACTCTCGGAAATTCACTCAAACTACTCAGTGCTGCATCCAGTGAGTTCACTACTTCTGCACCAGTCAGCTGCAAGTCAGGATTTCGACTCACCACGATGTTACGGCGCCCTGGTAGCGGGCGGCCAATAGATTCCCAGGTCTTGCGCCCCATGATGACCGGATGACCCATCGTCACTTTTTTGAAGAACTGCAGGTCAGCAGAGATCTTCCAAGGCATTTGATTGTCGCGACCAATCACATGGTTACGTGAGCGGGCAACAATCATGGAGATGGCTGGGTGCTTGGCTACTGTCATGGCTAATCTTTTTCTTAAACAGCTACAGGAGCTTTAATGGCAGGGTGTGATTCGTATCCAGCGATTTCAAAATCCTCAAATTCGTAATCAAATATGGATTCTGGCTTGCGCAGGATCTTGAGTTTGGGTAATGGATAGAAGTCTCTGGATAACTGTAGATCGACTTGCTCTAAATGATTGCTGTACAAATGGCAGTCACCACCAGTCCACACAAAATCACCCACTTCTAGATTGCACTGCTGCGCCATCATGTGGGTAAGTAATGCATAACTAGCAATATTGAATGGCACGCCCAGGAAAATATCTGCGCTGCGTTGATATAGCTGACAGGATAGTTTCCCATCTGCCACATAGAATTGGAAGAATGCATGGCATGGTGCTAAAGCCATGCGAGGAATATCAGCCACATTCCAGGCGGAAACGATAATACGACGTGAGTCGGGATTCTTTTTGAGGGTTTCAACTACTTCAGCAATCTGATCAATATGCTCGCCATTGGGTGCTGGCCATGAGCGCCACTGATAACCATAGATCGGACCTAGGTCGCCATCTGGTGCCGCCCATTCGTTCCAAATGGAAACACCGCGCTCTTTAAGCCAGTTGTTATCAGTGCTGCCTTTAAGAAACCAAAGCAATTCCAGAATGATGGACTTAAGGTGCAATTTCTTAGTTGTCACCATGGGGAAGCCTTCGGCCAAATTAAAGCGCATTTGATGGCCAAAGATAGAGATGGTTCCAGTGCCGGTTCTATCCGATTTTTGGACGCCCTTTTCGAGGACTTCCTTCATGAGGTTGTGATATTGACGCATGTCTTTATTCAGTCAAATAATTCAGGGATATTAAGAGCTTACTCGAATCTCGGGGAGTCCACTCCAAGTGCTTTATGGAGCTTGGGTGAGGTTGTGGTGTACTGGAGTTGAATCTGCTTCTCAGGAGCTATATAAGCGGCGGCTGCAAAGGCTGCAAGCGCTGCCTCATGAAATCCTGACAAAATCAGCTTTTTCTTGCCGGGATAAATATTGATATCGCCAACGGCATAAATTCCTGGGGTGCTGGTCTGAAAACAGGCGGTGTCGACAGCGATTTGCTTGCGATCAATTTCAAGACCCCACTCAGCAATTGGACCTAGTTTTGGTGAAAGCCCATAAAAGAGCAGTAGTGCATCAGCGGAAATATTTTGAACTTCCCCATCGATATTGCTGATCGCAACTCCGGTTAATTGACCGTTGGTGGATTCAAGGTCTGTAATCTGGCCACTCACTAATTGCATTTTTCCAGCAACACAGAGGGCGCGCATTTTGGCG
>JBJOJF010000023.1:0-2505 GCA_046046735.1 Pseudomonadota bacterium | reverse complement strand
ATTTTTCAAGTGCACCATAAATCAATGCGTTGAGCTTCTCGCGATGAATCTTCCGAATATCGCCAGGCGCAACACCCATCATCACTACAACCATCTGCTCTTTTGGATCAACAAAGAAGATCGTTCCATAAGCGCCATTCCAAGAATAGTCGCCAACGTTACCGTTATTAGCTGATAAACCCCGCTCTGTTCTCACGGCAACACCCAAGCCAAAACCATAGCCAACGCGTGCAGGCTCAGTACGGCTCACGTTATTTTTAATGTCTTTGTTTAAATGATTGGCTGTCATGAAAGCGACGGTTTGCGGGCCCAGAACACGCTTGCCATCAATACTGCCGCCATTGAGTAGCATCTGGCCGAAACGCAAATAATCACCTGCTGTTGAGTATGCACAGGAGCCACCGCAATCAAACTTGATTTGCTTGGTGTGGATGTCAACCTTCTGCGGCTTTCCGGATATTGGATCTACCGGTAATGGTTGAGCTAAACGAGGACGGTCTTTTTCATTGAGCTGGAAGAAGGTATTTGGCATTCCGACTTTAGTCCAAATACGCTCTTGCAAAACTCCGCCCAGAGGTTTTCCTGCAATCTTCTCTTGAATGATGCCGAGTACATCAATGCCAAAGCCATAATCCCAAGCGGTGCCAGGCTCATAAAGCAATGGTGCAGCTGCTAATTTATCAATGAATTCATCTGTGGATAAATTAATTGCGGCTACTGCTGAGCCAGAAGGATAAAACTTGTGAATTGGAGTTGCGCCACGTCCACCATACGTCAGACCATTGGTGTGACGCATCAGATCTTGCACAGTAATTGGATTTTTAGCGGGCGTTGTAGTGAGGTTGCCGTCAGCATCCACTTGACCAACTTTCATATTCTTAAACTGAGGAAGCCAATCTGAAATTGGTGCATTGAGGGGCATCTTGCCCTCTTCGTAAAACGTTAAAGCACCTACTGTTGCCATCACTTTTGTCATCGATGCCAAATTAAAGATGGCATCCGTTGTCATTGGCTTCTGATTACCTTTATCCAAATATCCATAAGGCTTGTAAATACTCAACTTGCCATTCTTCGATACCGCTAGCACTGCGCCAGGCATTTGATCTGTTGCTATCTGATCAGCAAAAAAGGCATCTATTCGCTTGAGGCCCTCTTGTGAAAATCCTTGTCCTGATGCTACAGGAAGTGGGGTTTTGCCAGCTTGAGCCAGAGCCATGGTGGGGGCAGAAAATAACCCCACAACCGCGGTAGCTAAAAGAAGTTTTTTCATCTTGTCTCCGATTGATATGTTTTTATGGTTTTTATTTATAGCCAGATCATCTTAAGGCCAGATGGAAGGCATTAAGAGTCAGGGATACCCTAAAACACCCAAAAAAATCATTAAAGCCCGTCTATATATCAATTTAGTTATATAGAATCAATATTTAAGTATTTGTGGAAATATCCTTAGCCCTAGAAAATGCAAGGCTATGTATAAATATGACCATATTGACCAAACTCTTGTAAATCAACGAGTTGCCCAATTTCGAGATCAGGTTGAGCGCCGCCTGAATGGCACGCTTGCTGAAGAGGAGTTTCGACCACTGCGCTTGCAAAATGGTCTTTATCACCAGCGCCATGCCTATATGTTGCGTGTTGCGATACCTTACGGCCTACTCAGCGCCAATCAATTACGCACCCTAGCCTTTATTGCCGATAAATACGATCGTGGTTACGGGCACTTTACGACCCGTCAAAACATTCAATTTAACTGGGTTGAGCTTGAGAAAACACCAGATATCTTGGCCGAATTAGCCAAGGTCCAGATGCACGCCATTCAAACATCAGGCAATTGCATTCGCAATATCACTAGCGATGCCTTTGCTGGTGTTGCAGCTGATGAATATATTGATCCGCGCCCTATCTGCGAATTACTTCGTCAATGGTCTACCCTACATCCAGAATTTGCCCACCTGCCCCGTAAATTTAAATTCGCCATCAACGGTGCCAAAGAAGATCGCACGGTATTGCTTTGTCATGATGTCGGCATTGAGCTAAAAAAAGATTCTCAAGGTCAGTTGCTGGCAGATATCTACGCTGGTGGTGGCATGGGGCGCACCCCTATCTTGGGCTCACTGATTAAGCAGAATCTTCCTTGGCAAGTGCTCCCAAGTTATTTAACCGCTTTATTGCGGGTATACAACCGTTTCGGCCGTCGGGACAACCTCTATAAAGCGCGTATTAAGATTTTGGTGAAGGCTCTAGGCCCAGAAGAATTTGCTCGACAGGTTGAAGGTGAATGGGCTCAACTTCATAGCACCAGCAAAACTAGTCGAGATAACTTTACTCAAGCAGAGTGGGAGCGAGTGGCTCAACACTTTACAAAACCTACTTACAAATCCCTCGCGCCTCTGAACAACGAGCAGCTCTCTACCCATTTTGAATCGCAACTCAATCCTAACGAACGCATTGCGTTTGCACGCTGGCTTGAACGCAACGTGAAGGCACATCAGGTGCCGGGTTATG
>JBJOJF010000022.1:0-5101 GCA_046046735.1 Pseudomonadota bacterium | reverse complement strand
CCTCTTTCCCCATTTGAATGTACTGGAGAACATTGCCTTCGGCCTGCAACACCTTCCCAGCCAAGAACGATCAGCTGTGGCAATGGAATGGCTCAAACGGGTATCACTCTCCGATAAAGCCGATGCCTACCCTCATGAGCTAAGCGGCGGGCAACAGCAACGGGTTGCGCTTGCGAGAGCAATGGCACCAGAGCCTGATTTAATTCTGCTGGATGAGCCTTTCTCAAGCTTAGATATCGAATTAAGAGAGCGTCTCGCCGGGGAAATGCGCGACATACTTAAAGCAAATAACATTACTGCCCTACTGGTTACTCATGACCAATATGAGGCTTTTGCCATTGCAGACAAGATTGGCGTCATGTCAGAAGGCAAAGTTGTTCAATGGGATATCCCATACGAGCTGTATCACAAACCGGTCAATCGCTATGTTGCCGACTTCATTGGTCGCGGCGTCTTCATCAAAGGCATCGTTCAAGCAAATAATAAAGTCAAGATTGAGTTGGGCGAACTCGAGCTAGACCATGATCACTCAAAAGATATTGGTAAAGAAATTGATGTGTTGCTGCGCGCAGATGACATCCAACATGATGATCACAGCGCCATGCAAGCTGAGGTTGTACGTAAAACCTTTAGAGGTGCCGATTTTTTATACACCCTCAAACTAGCATCCGGAATTGAGATCTTTGCTTTTGTGCCAAGTCATCACGATCACGCCATTGGTGAAAAGATTGGCATCCACTTAGTAGCCGATCACGTGGTGACTTTTAAGGATTAAAGCACTTACTACTTCTTATCAAAATCCTTGCTCTGCAGGAAGTGGTAGTTCTGTAACTTTCTAGCCTCATCCATGCGCATACCCTCTCGGATACTCTTTCTCACAATATTTTCTCTAGCGGTAATCTCTTCCGCATAAGTTAAAACTTGCTCCTGCATTTTTTGAGGAACCACTACGACACCATCAGGATCACCGCAAATCAGATCGCCAGGCATTACATTAACGCCACCAATTTGAATCGGCACCTGCAAGCCGGCCAACTGAATTCGGCCCTTACCGGTTCTCATCCAATAGCCGGAGCTGAAGATGGGGTAATTTAATTGGCGACATAAAGAAACATCGCGATTAATGCCATCAATGACGGTACCCGCGACTTTTCTTTGATGTGCCATCTCCGTAAGGATATTTCCCCACGTAGTCATATCATCACGTCCACGATTATCAATGGCAATTACGCTACCTGGAGGAACATCATCAATGTACTCACCAACATTGCCATCTTCATCGAAATTGGCTGGCCGGTAAAGCACTGTGTACGCATAGCCAACCATCCGGAAGTTTTGATCGCAAGCTGAAATTTTGTAGCACTGGCCATTAATTTCTGATCGATCAAGGGCATCACTAATAGCAGCACAATCGAGCTTCTTAGCCCTATCAATAAATGAAATCTCTGTCTTCATAAATACAACCTTTAATAAGATTTAATCAACGGTAATGTTTGCAGTCTTAATTACCTTAGACCAGTACTGGATATCTTTGCGTATTACAGTATCAAACTGCGCTGAATTCATATAACGCAACTCAACGCCTGATTTTTCAAGCGCCATTTTCACCTGCGGATTTTGTAGAGTCGTACGAGCAGCATCATTTAAGGCGGAGACTATCGCTGGCGGGGTTGCGCTCGGCGCAAATATTCCGATCCATGCTTCAAGCTCAAAACCTGGGAAGCCTGCCTCTGCAGAAGTCGGAACATCAGGCATTTGCGGGATACGCTTCTTCGCTGCAACCGCTAGTGCTCGCATCTTTCCTTGCTGAACAAATTGCATCAAGGAAGGTGGAGTAGCAACAGTCATCTGCACATTGCCAGCAATGACATCCAACATAGCTGGGCCAGCCCCGCGATAAGGAACATGGGTGATATTCAACTGGTTTTGCTGCTTAAACAGCTCCATTCCAATATGAGGAACAGAGCCATTGCCTGATGTTGCGTAATTTAATTTTGCTGGATTGGCTTTCGCATAAGTAACCAACTCTTGCAAAGTATTAACAGGCACAGAGGGATTTACCGCCAAGACATGGGGAGATACAACCAACATACTGACCGGTGCAAAATCTCTTATAGGATCCCACGCGAGATTTGCATACATGGAGGGATTACCTACGTGGAACATTGAATATCCCAAAAGCAATGTGTAACCATCTGGAGCTGCTTTAGCCACTGCTGTTGCGGCAATATTTCCACCGGCACCAGTTTTATTTTCAATAACAATGGTTTGCCCTAGGATTTTGGTCATCTCTGGCGCAATCATTCGTGCCACTGCATCCAAAATTCCACCAGGCGGTACTGGCACGACTAAAGTAATCGGCTTGTCCGGATATGCTGCGGAAACTTGCATGGAAAGCACGCTTAAACCAATCAGAAGAAGTCTATTGAAGTTCATTTTCTGTCTCATTTTTATAGTTAATAAAGTCCTAATCAAGGAACTATCAAGGCCCACAACCATTCTTAGCTGTATTTTTATGTCAACTTTCGGAATGTGTTTACAGCATATATCAAATTCCGAGTTTCATCAGAACGTAGATTAATTAACCAAGAGAAAAAGAATTGGTATCTGAGATGAGTATCTCTTGAATCACTAAAGAGTAGAGAGTGATTTTAAAAATTTGGCGGAGAGAGAGGGATTCGAACCCTCGGTAGGTTTGACCCTACGCCTGATTTCGAGTCAGGTACATTCGACCACTCTGCCATCTCTCCGAATTGAACAGCGATTATAGCTATGGGTCTATTAATTAATTTGGCATTAATTCGGTTTTAATACTGCAAGACCACCCAAGTAAGACTGTAGTGCTTTTGGAATAGCAATGCTGCCATCTGCCTGCTGCTTGTTCTCAAGCAATGCAACTAGCGCTCTACCCACTGCGAGGCCTGAGCCATTTAATGTGTGTAGCAACTCTGGTTTGCCTTGGCCCGCTTTGAACCTCGCCTGCATGCGTCTTGCCTGGAAGTCACCCATGCTAGAGCAAGAGCTAATCTCGCGATAGGCTTTTTGTGATGGCACCCAAACTTCTAAGTCATAAGTCTTAGTGCTACCAAAACCCATATCTCCAGTGCAAAGTAACACTTTTCTATAAGGCAACTCGAGTAACTCTAGAATTTTTTCTGCATGTCTCGTTAAATCCTCTAAGGCTTGCATAGAATCTTCTGGCTTAGTAATTTGCACCAACTCGACTTTGTCAAACTGGTGTTGACGAATCATGCCGCGAACATCGCGTCCATAACTACCTGCTTCAGATCGGAAGCATGGTGTATGCGCAACAAACTTCAAAGGCAAAAGATCTGCATTCACGATCTCATCACGAACCAAATTCGTTACAGGCACCTCTGCCGTTGGGATAAGGTAAAAGTTTTCAATCTTTGCCTCACCTGCTCCATCTTCGCCGCCCATTTGACGAGGTACTTTAAAGAGATCCTCTTCAAACTTTGGCAACTGGCCAGTACCACGCATCGATGCAGCATTCACCATATAAGGCGCATAAACCTCTTCGTAACCATGATTAGTAGAGTGTGTATCAATCATGAACTGAGAGAGTGCCCGATGTAAACGAGCAATCGGCCCTTTAAGAACTACAAAACGTGAGCCACTAATCTTGGCTGCAACCTCAAAATCTAAGCCTAATGGGCCACCAAGATCTACGTGATCTTTAATCTCAAAATCAAAAGTGGGGGCATCACCCCAGCGTTTAACTTCTTTGTTCTCAGTTTCATCCTTACCAACAGGTACCGCCTCGTCAGGAAGGTTGGGAATGCCCATTAAGAAATCAGCGATCTCTGCCTGAAGAATGGATAACCTTGCGGCGCCTGATTCCATATCAACGTTAATTTGACTTGCTTCTGCCATCTCAGCGCTTGCATCTTCGCCCTTACCCTTCTTCATACCGATAGCTTTAGCTAATTGATTGCGTTTTGCCTGCAATTCTTCAGTGCGAGTTTGCAAAGACTTGCGCTCAGCCTCAAGAGTATTAAATTTTTCGACATCTAACTGGAATTTGCGCGTGGCTAAACGTGCAGCGACAGCAGCGATATCTTTACGGAGTAATTGCGGATCAATCATAAATTGCTCGGGGATTTAATATTCGGTTGAATTTAGCTTTTCGGCTCTAGTTTAAGCGTAAGACTTCGGCTCCGGCCGGGGGATTAAATGTAAAACGGTTGGCTGGCAAGTTCATGTTTAGCTGAATCTTATCTAAAGTGACTAAGACAACGCTGCCCAGGCCGTCAATTAACTCAAGCGCTTTAGGTAGGTTATTAACCATACCAACAGCAATCTTGGTATACGGCAGATCATTGCCAGGTTTAGCATTTGGATTTTTCTTAGGGATCAAGGCAACCCACTTCATACCTAAACGTTCTTCACCCTCTACTAAATCAAAATGTTGATCTAGGGATGTTTCGCCAAATAAGATCGCAGCAGGCGTGGTAGCCAAGGCTTGGCCGGCTGACCTGAAGGTGGCTTGATTTAAATCTTTGTCCCACAAAATAATTTGCTTGCCATCGGCAATGAGCTTTTGCTCGTAAGGCTTTTGTGTATCCCAGACAAATTTTCCTGGGCGCTGGAAAACAAAACGTCCTTGAGTTTGACGCACCACCTTAAAACCTTTGTCTTGTGGTTCATTGGCTTTGGGTGCGCGCAACTGTTGCTGAGTAAATTCACCTTCAGCTGTTTTAGAGTTGCGAACAAACTGACGCAGCTGTTCAGCACCACTCTCTCCATCGGCAAATACCGGATTAGCAAATAAGGAGAAAGTAAGGCCGCAGATTACTGCGCCGACTGCCGGTATCAATCGCTGCAAAATAATTGCCTTACTCAGACGAGCGGTGAAGAATTTCACGGTTACCGCCATTACCCATCTTGGAAACTAATCCTGCTTTTTCCATATCCTCAAGCAGACGTGCTGCGCGGTTGTAACCAATCCGCAAATGACGTTGGACTAATGAAATTGATGGGCGCTTATTTTCTAAAACAATTGCAACGGCCTGGTCATATAGTGGGTCAGCTTCACCACCGCTCTCACCAGTTAAGGCATCGATATTGGATTCATCGGCAC
>JBJOJF010000021.1:0-4111 GCA_046046735.1 Pseudomonadota bacterium | reverse complement strand
AGACTGCGCTCCCGCCGATTTCGCCACCTGCTGAGAGGCCTTGCAATAGTCTCAGGCCGACTAAAAGAATAGGGGCCCAGATACCGATTTGGGCGTAGGTCGGTAAAAAGCCAACACAGACCGTTGCAATCCCCATTAGGGTGATGGTGATCATGAACACAGGGCGACGACCAATGCGATCGCCAATGCTGCCGAAAATGGCTGCCCCAATTGGGCGCACAATCATGCCAACACCGAAGGTAGCTAAGCTTGCTAATAGCCCAGTACTAGGATCGCTAGATGGAAAAAATAGTGGCCCAAAAATCACCGCCAAGGTGGCAAATGTTAGGAAGTCGTACCACTCTAAAAAGGTTCCAAAGCACGCGGCAATAGCCACTTTTTTATAGGAATGCGATGAGACTGATTTTTTCGATGCGCTAATAGCTATCAATTTTTATTCTGACTCTGAAGATGATTCAATCAGGGGTGGAGATAGATTTTTGCTGGGCTTTACCCCAAGCTCACGAACCTTTTCAGCGGTGCGAATGAGATTACCTTTGCCGGACTTCAGCTTATTAAAGGCATCGTGATAGCTCGTTTGTGCTTGATCTAAACGCTGACCTAGTTTTTCGAGATCATCCACAAAGCCCACAAACTTATCGTAGAGCGTGCCACACTGCTTAGCGATTTCAAGGGCGTTACGATTTTGTTGATCTTGGCGCCATAAGTGAGCGACAGTCCTCAAGGTTGCCATCAGGGTGCTGGGGCAGACGAGCACGATATTCTTGGCAAGAGCTTCTTGATAAAGATTCGGTGCAGTTTTGAGGGCCAATAAAAATGCTGGCTCAATCGGAACAAACATCAGAACAAAATCTACTGAGCCAATACCATACAAGGAGCTGTAGTTTTTGCTGGAGAGGCCTTGAATGTGCTGGCGTAAAGATTGAATGTGAGCGGCGAGCTCCTGCTCTGCAACCACGGGATCTGATGACTCTGCGTGTCGCGAATAAGCGGTAATAGAAACTTTACTGTCGACCACTAAGCTTCGACCCTCAGGGAGTTTGACTACAACGTCTGGCTGAAGGCGTGAGCCATCAGTTTGCGTATGACTATCCTGAACTAAGTATTCTTCACCTTTGCGAAGGCCGGAGGACTCAAGGATGGACTCCAGCACTAGCTCACCCCAATTGCCTTGCACCTTTGAATCGCCCTTAAGGGCTTGTGTGAGGGAGCGGGTTTCATCTGACATGCGCAGATTGAGATTTGCAAGTCTTTCGATTTCATTTTTCAATGCAAATCGCTCGCGCGCCTCATTGCCGTAAGAAGTATTTACCTGCTCTTTAAATTCAGATAATTTTGCTTGCAGAGGCTTGAGTAAAGCGTCGAGATTGGCAACGTTCTGTTCGGTAAAGCGCTTGGATTTATCTTCCAAAATTTCATTAGCCAAATTTTTGAATTGACTTGTGAGCGCCTCTTTTGCTTCATTGAGGGACTCAATTCTGCCCAGACCTTGTTTACGCTCAGAATTTAATTCAGCTTCAAGACGGATCGCATTTTGCAAAGCTTGATCACGCTCATCTCGAAGGCTAGCCGCTAAAGTAGCTTCTGCTAGAAATTGCTGCTCACTACGACTAAGTGAGGACCGTAAGTTGAGCGCATAAACCAAAAGGCCTGCGCATAAACATACTGGCAGGCCAAATAAAATTAAAGAGCTTAATTCAAAGGTCACAGACGTGAGGTCCCTTAGCTTTTGAAAGCTTACGCTTTAACCAATTTTTGTAATTCACCGCTCTGGAACATTTCAGTCATGATGTCTGAACCGCCTACGAACTCACCATTGATGTAAAGCTGTGGAATCGTTGGCCAGTTAGCGAATTGTTTGATGCCTTGGCGAATTGCCTCATCTTCTAAAACATTCACGGTATGGAGATTTTCTACACCGCTAGCGCGCAGAATGTTGACTGCGTTACCAGAGAATCCACATTGAGGAAATTGAGCATTTCCTTTCATGAAGAGCACCACTGGGTGGCTAGAGACGATTTCTTGAATTTTTGCTTGGGTATCCATGGTTTTTCCTGAATTTTTAATGTCGGTGATGCTAAATCAAGTAATGCTTAACGATAGCCTTAATTTTAAGGCTTTATAGAAAAAAGGGTTAATTGCAGGAGGGTAAAAAAGAAGGTCTAGGGGGCTCTTCTGGCTGAGACGGCACGAGTATGGCCAGCCAAATCCAGGTGGACCTGGGTATTAATCAGTCCAGACATATTCATCATATTCACTACGGCTTCGGATTGGTCATAGCCATGCTCAACTGCAATGAGACCTCCTGGCCTGAGATGTTCAATTGCCCCTGAAATAATCTGCTTTAGGCAGGTAAGCCCATTTCCAAAGTCGGTGAGCGCTGATGCCGGCTCAAACCGAAGGTCACCTTGGCATAAATGCGGATCTTCATTAGCGATATAGGGGGGATTGCTCACAATGACATCAAAATCGCTGCTTGAGCTAGCTTTTGGTAGAGCGTCATACCAGCTGCCCTGTGCAAATTGAACTCGTTCTTGCAGCCCAAGAGAGAGGGCATTTTTCTTTGCAATGGCTAGGGCATCACTCGATTGATCGGTGGCAAGAATGTTTGCTTGCGGCAATGCTTTTCCAATCGCCAAGGCGATGGCACCTGAGCCCGTGCCCAGATCTAAAATTTTTCCTGGCCTCTTCAGTTGCTCCATTTCAGCTAAGGCGATGTCGACTAGCAATTCTGTTTCTGGTCTCGGAATCAGTACTCCGGGGGCAACAAGCAGTTCGATTGCGTGAAAACCTTTTTTGCCCAATAGATAAGCTATAGGCTCCCCATCGATTCTGCGGCGTTTTAATTCTTCCCATTCCACAAAGGCTGCACCATCAATCACCATGTCATCACGTGAAAGCAGGGCTGATCTGGGGAGTTGGTAGTGATTCTCTAATACATGGGATAGCAGAATTCGCACCTCATTTGCTGGCAATGTGCAATTGCCTAATAAAGAGCGCAAGGTCTGCGTATTGTGAAGAGTGGACATGGAATCTGTGCTGCTGGGGGCTTACCCCGGCTTAGTTGTCGCCAAGAGCAGCAAGTAACTCAGCTTGATGTTCGGATGCTAGTGCATTGCATAAGTCATCTATATCGCCATCCATCATGGCGTCAATCTTGTAGAGCGTGAGATTGATACGATGATCTGTAATACGGCCTTGGGGAAAATTATATGTACGAATGCGGTCGCTGCGATCGCCGGAGCCTATTAGAGATTTTCGGGTTTGCGCTTCTAGTTGATGCTTCTCACGTTCACGTGCATCCATGATGCGTGATACCAGAACCTTCATCGCCTGTTCACGATTGCGATGCTGGCTACGATCATCTTGACACTCCACGACGGTACCCGTTGGTAGGTGGGTGATACGTACTGCAGAATCCGTTTTATTAATGTGCTGACCTCCTGCACCCGATGCACGGAAGGTATCAATTCGTAGTTCAGCTGGATTGATTTTCACGGCCTCCAACTCATCTGCCTCGGGCATGACTGCCACAGTGCAGGCTGAAGTATGAATGCGTCCTTGAGTTTCTGTTTGGGGCACACGTTGAACGCGATGACCACCAGATTCAAACTTAAGGCGCGAATAAACCGATTGCCCGACTAAGCGCAGAACAACTTCTTTGTAGCCCCCCAGGTCTGACTCAGCGGCATTCACTACCTCTACCTTCCATCCTTGGCGCTCGGCAAAGCGTGTATACATTCTGAGTAAGTCACCGGCAAATAGAGCGCTTTCATCACCACCGGTACCCGCACGAATTTCTAAGAAAACGTTACGTTCATCATTCACATCTTTGGGTAGTAAGAGTTTTTGTAAAACCCCCTCAAGCTCTTCCATAGTGGCTTGAGCCTGCTTCTGCTCTTCGTCTGCAAAGTCCTTCATTTCAGGATCTTTGCGCATCTCATCGGCTGCCTGTGCATCAGCCTCTGCTTGTTTGTACAAGCCAAACTGTTCTACCACCATTGCAATATCAGAATGCTCACGAGTGAGTTTCCGATAGTTATCCATATCCTTCGTGGACTCTTCGGTGGTTAATAGGGAATTGAGTTCGGCTAAGCGCGTGTCTAGGTGG
>JBJOJF010000020.1:0-4573 GCA_046046735.1 Pseudomonadota bacterium | reverse complement strand
TGAGGGTAGGTTAGATCTCTGGCAGATCGCCATTAAGCCTGGGAAGCCTTTAGCTTTCGGTGCCGTGCGCAAGTCTGGTCAAAATAAGGATGCGGAAACTTGGTTTATTGGGCTCCCCGGGAATCCAGTTTCTAGTTTTGTGACATTTCTCCTATTTGTACGTCCATTTATTCTGAAGCTACAGGGGCGAGATGCGGGCATGCCGCAGTCCTACCTAATGCGAGCTGACTTTGATTGGCCCAAAGGAGATCGTCGTAATGAATTTTTGCGCGTCAAGATCAATGCGCAGGGTGGCTTAGATTTATTCCCGAACCAAAGCTCTGGAGTGCTTACAAGTGCTTCATGGGGGGATGGCTTGCTTGATTGTCCGCCAGGACATACCTTTAAAGCGGGTGAGCTTGTGAATTACATCCCATTCAACGCACTACTTGCCTAATCGTATTACGATTGCCTTATGAAACTCGAATTACGATTCTTTGCCTCCTTAAGAGAGGGTCTTGGACTTTCTGGTGAGAGCATCACTACGCCGCCGGAAGTGAAAACCATTGCTGACTTGAGAAACTACCTTGTTCAGCGAGGTAATCCTTGGGCTGAAGTATTGGCTAGTACTAAGGTGATTCGTTGTGCTTTAAACCAAGAGATGGTGGCCGATTCCACACCGCTAGTAGAGGGTGCTGAAGTCGCATTCCTCCCCCCGGTTACGGGCGGCTAAGATGCAAAACGATTTCATCCGCATTCAAGAGCAAGACTTTGATCTCACGACTGAAGTGAAGGCGCTTCGTAAGGATGATCCCCGTGTGGGTGCAGTAGTGACTTTTGTGGGCACCGTTAGAGATATAAATGACGGCAGTCAAGTCAAAGGTATGACACTGGAGCACTATCCAGGCATGACAGAAAAGTCCCTAGAGGAAATCATCAAGCAGGCTAGAGGCCGCTGGGATCTTTATAAAACACTAGTCATTCATCGAGTGGGGCCACTTCTGCCTGAGGATCAAATTGTTCTAGTGGCGGTTACTAGTGCCCACCGAGGTGAAGCATTTGCAGCTTGTGAGTTCATCATGGACTACTTAAAAACAGCGGCCCCATTTTGGAAAAAAGAAGAAACCCCAGAAGGTAGTAAATGGGTCGATGCCCGCGTCACTGACGATGCTGCAATGGCCCGTTGGAAATAATTTAGCGCTCCGCTATTTAGCCTAAAGGCTAGCTCAAGACACAATAACCCGGCTCTTTCATATTCGGGGAAGTATTTTCCGAAAGGTGAGATTAATTCGGGGGCTTGTAATAGTTGTTGTCTTGAGAAGGCTGTGATGCCAATACTCTTGAGTGGGCGGATGCATGATCAGCAGGCTGCCATGCTCTAAAAATACCGAGCTAGTAGTTTTATCTTTCTTATGGCGAAATGCAAACTTACGTTGAGCGCCTAAGCTGACCGATGCGATAGGACTTGTGCCATCCAACTCCTTCTCATCGTCACTGTGCCAGCCCATGCCCTCAGTGCCGCTGTGATACAGATTGAGTAAGCAAGAGTTGTAGGTGTGGCCAGTGAATTGTTCAAGCTGATGCTTCATTTGCAATAACTCATTAGTCCAGGCCTGAGGTGTTTTTTGAACCCCAGAGTAGGTGTATGCGCACTCTGGTTCACCCACCCAGACAACTTTTCTTGCGGTCTTTACTAGCTTACCAAACATCTTGATCTCATCCACCTCCCAGGGGAGGGAGTTCAGTAAGCTTTTGTAAAGATGATTAGACTCATCTGCATCATAAAAATGATTGAAATATTCAGCTCGCCCATCTTTTTCCAATAGGCATATTGGATCAGATGAGTTGGCTTGATTGAATAAGGAGTTTTGCATGCTTGGTAAATCCAGGCGGAGTCTGTACGCAATTACGATAAAAACCCTAGAATAGACTTCATTATGAATTGTTCAGGACGAATAGGTTAATCATGAAAGCGCCAGATAAACGTTGCTGTGGCTCAGGGGTTTGCATCATTAATGGAGCAGGAGAGTGCTGGTGTGGCCAAGTTTGGGATGGCGAGAAAATGAGTGCGCCGCCCCTCCTATCGACAAAAAGCCCTTCCGTTGAACCAACCCCTGGTAATCCAGACTCCTCTCGCGAGGAATAGCCTCTTTCTTGGACCCATCGGGCAGCAATCCTAGATTTCAGCTAAATTGCATGGTGTTCACAGGAGAATTAACATGATTCAAAAATTACGAGTTAAGCTCGCGCGCTGGATTCTGGGTAAGCATTGCCCTTGCTATCAAATGGGCTATCACCCGATGGTTGATTTTCAGCAGCGCAGCGCTGATCAGCTTGAGAAAGCCAAACAAGCCAAGACAGTTAATAGCTAGCCCGTAAGTTTTTCTAGGACCCCTATCTCTACAATGAAAACCTGGAAGATGAGGCGAAATTGCGCACTGACCCCAGGTCAGCTTCTCAAATTCTATATCGCCCTGGTTTGTCTTTCGCTAACTGTAGCCACTGGTTTTTTATTAGCGGGCGTAAAAATTATCCTCATCTTCACTGCGATAGAGTTAAGCGCAGTAACCATCGGTTTTTTAATCTACTGCCGTCATGCCTTAGATTTTGAGGCGATCGAAATTAGCGGAACCCGCTTAATTGTGAGGAAATTTATCGCCTACAAAGAGACGGAGATTGAATTTAATACTCGCTGGGTTAGGTTATCTCACCCGGAAGAGCATCAAAAAGTATTTTTTATTGAGCAAACAGGACAAAGGGTTGAGGTTGGCCAGTTTCTTAGGCGCGAGCAATTTAAGAATCTCCTTGCTGAGCTAAGACCGCATTTGGGTTGACTGTAACCATGAGTCCTTCAGGGTTAAAGTTTGGGGGTCTGCAGAAATAAGCACTTAACTTGATACTGATCTCAATTCAACATATTTGCTAAATTAGTCATGAACGTCAATACAGCAGTGAAGGCCGCCCTAAATGCTTTGGTTGATATTGCATCCAATTCAAACAGCATCCAGCCCATTACCGGATTAGAGCTGGCGCAACGCCAAAAATTATCAATTAGCAGAATAGAGCTTTTACTCAGCGCCTTGCGTGCCGCAGGAATTGTCAAGGGCACTAAAGGTCGTAACGGTGGTTATACACTCCTGCAAGATCCACGAATGGTGACCATTAAGGATGTAGTGCTAGCTATGAATTACATCAAAAAGCGTAAGGTTGAGGCTTGCGACATAGCAAGTGAGCTGTATCAATCCTTGGAGACTTATATGCTCAGTTGCATGGCTAATATGAACCTCTCCGATGCTATTAAAGATTATGTGCCACGATTTAGCGAGGTCAAAACCGCTCCAGAGCGCAAGACTTTTTCTTATCCAGAATTGAAGGTGCATAAACCATTTAAGGGTGAGATTCAGAGGGTCATCAAGGCGCCATTTAAAAAAGTAGAAGATGTTCCTTTAGGGCCAAACTCAATTTTTAGTTTTGGCGACTATTTACACAAAGCAGGATAAATATAAGGCCCCATATGATTAAGGTAATGCAGTGGAGTTTCATTAGTAAGTTATTTTTATCCCTTGCCCTTGCCATCACACCATGGGCAGTTTCAGTAGCCGCTGACAGTGCTCCAGCTAAGTCTGATCCAGCTTGGCTAACGGATGCCCGCGCCAGCATTCAATCCAATAATTATGATCAAGCAATAAAGCAATTGCAGTCGGCAAACGAAGTCAACTCGGCGGACTGGAACAATCTCATGGGATACAGCCTTCGTAAAAAACAGCCACCAGATTTAGTGTCATCTGAAAAGTTTTACCAGGCGGCACTCAAGATCGACCCAAGTCATCGGGCTGCTTTAGAGTATTACGGTGAGTTGCTTTTGATGAAGAACGATTTGCCTGGAGCTGAGGCTATGTTGGCAAGACTCGACAAGGCATGTTTATTCAGTTGTGAGGAGTACAGAGACCTCAAAGCTAGTATTGCGAAGTACCAAGGTAAAAAGTAATACTGCCCACCGACTGTGGGCACTTTCCATTTGTGGTCTAGGTTTTAAAAAAGCCCAACTTTGCCGATCTAGGCAATTTCTTCAGCTTAGCCTCCGCCTTGGAGGCTTCAGATCGATCTGGGTGCTCTTGGGTGGCTAAAAGGATTACAGGTCTACGAGCCCTCGTATAGCGGGCACCTTCCCCTGAGTTGTGGGCTGCCAAGCGATGTTCTAGGCGATTGGTAATCCCAGCGTAATAGCTGCCATCAGAGCATTCCAGGAGATAAACAAGCCAGGTCAAAATAGGGATAAATTCGCTTAAAAAGAGGTCTAACAGACTTGAAATTAGCAAGAATGCCCCTATATTCTATAGATAGATATATGAAAAAAATAGCTGTAGTAGTTAGGACTTAAAAAATGAGAATAGATAAATTAACTACTAAATTTCAAGAAGCGCTGAGCGAGGCGCAAAGCCTTGCTTTGGCAAAAGACAATCAATATATCGAGCCGGCCCACTTGCTCTTGGCAATGTTGCGGGATTCCGATGGTGGCGCGAAGAGTTTGTTAACTCGCGCTGGCGTTAATGTGCCTGGTCTTGAGAAGGCAACCGAGAAGCTTATTGGTAAT
>JBJOJF010000019.1:0-3058 GCA_046046735.1 Pseudomonadota bacterium | reverse complement strand
GTGCTCAATGAGCACCCTTTGTTCTTTTAAGCGTTACTAATGGTATTCCTCTATCTGCATCTAGCGTAATCGGGAGTAGATTGAGATAAATCATTCATATCTAAAGGGGTGGCGATGAGTAAGAATCCATTTGATTTAGGTTCAATGGCTAATCAGGCCAAGAATATTGAAACTGCTAAGGCGGTTGGTCAAGTTGCACTGACTAGTGCGCAGGAAATCGCACAACTCAATCAACAAGCTGCACAAGAGCTTGCAACCCGGCTCCAAAGTAAGGTGGCTGACTTGATGAAAACGCAAGACCCTAAAGCGGCTTTTGACTATGTGCATGCTGAGGTATTGCAAGATGCCGCAAAAGAAGTGGCGCAATACCAAGCAAAGTTATTTCAGGCTTTGGCTAGTGGCAATAAAGAGTTGGCGAAAATTGCAGAATCAATGATTAAAGAATCGCAACATGATTTGATCCACTTTGTGAATGAGGCAACCCAGAATGCGCCAGCTGGGACAGAGCCTTACACCTCTGTATTTAAAACCTCGTTTAACAATGCCTTGCAAAATTTTGAGTTAATTCGTGCCGCTATGGCAGACTCATTTGTGAATTTTGAGAAGAGTGTAGATAACATGAGTCAGTTCTCCAACGTACAGAAGAATGGCCCGGTGCGATCCCGGAAAAAAAGCAAATAGCATTATGAATAGATTATGGATTGCAGTGATTGCACTGAGAGGGGTCAGCCAATCGAAAAACTTTCATTCCCTCTAGGTCGCGATGCTCGCATTTAATACACCCCCATATCTTAGCAATTTCTTGATCGGTAGGCATGCCACAGGCATTACACGGTAGGCCACCTTTAACCCCTTTAATCCCATAGCCTGGCGTTTGACAGGATGGGCATAATGAGTTCATTTTGTTGGCGAGATCAATAGCGGCTTGCCGAATATTTTCCATTCGGGTTGGATTGGCAAAGGCCCTTAAATCATTTTCAACGTAGATTATTCTCTTTGAAGAGAGGGAGGAAGCCCAATCAAAAGCCTCTCTTAACCGCTCAAAGTTGTTGATATTTTTAATGGATTTTGGATGGTGCTCATCTGTGGGTTTGATGATAAGGTGATGGGATGGAAAAAGTGCTGTCTTTGCAAATTTTTCAAGTTCTTCCCAGTGGTTAACATAGGCATGTCTATTCTGAGCGGGTGCGCTTGCAAAACCGGTGATTTCAATGCCAGACTTTTGATCAAGCAAAATAACCAGTTCGTTGTTCCAGGGAAGCATTCCTGTATAGGGGTCCATTACAAATGCCCCTTCATTTGCAATTCCTAAATCAGTGCAAAGTAGATCCATGCCAATCTGAGCTTTTTTTCTTGCTGCATCTATTTGACTGCCATATCTTGGCTGATCAATAGTAAAAGTTCCTAATAAGTCGGTGTCGTAAGCATTGGTGAGTTGGACTGCCAATCCAGTTGCTGAACTAAGAGTTTCGTTAATAACAAGCTCTTTACCGTGCTTGGTTAATAGACTCGCTATTCTGTTTGAAAAAATATTCATCTGAATATCTCACATATAGACATTTACATTATGAAGCTGGCAATCATGGCGTATAAGGGGATTCCAACGATGATGTTGAACGGGAATGTAATCCCCAAGGACATCCCCATATATAGTGCAGGATTAACCTCTGGAAGGGCGTGACGCAAGACTGCTGGGACAGCAATATAGGAGGCACTGGAAGCAAGCACCATTAGTAAAATAGTATTACCCAGTGGTAACCCAATCAGCTTACATAGGCCCAAGGCAAGAAGGGCGTGTGATAAAGGGGAGCAGATTGCATAAATGATGGTGATTGGTGGCTTGCCTTGCAAGCCGGAAATATTTCTGGCTGCCATTAGCCCCATATCCAGCAAAAAGAATGCGAGCATTCCCTTAAACAAATCAATCGAAAATGGCGCCATTAGCTTTTGCCCAGAGTCCCCGCTTACCAAGCCAACAATCATGGAGCCTAGAAGAAGTAGTTGCGCCCCATCGGTAAATGACTCGTGCAGTATTTTGGAAATACCGGTAGGTTTAAAGTCGGCTTTAGCAAACTGGGAATGTGAAGTCCTAGCCTTATTGGCTAATACAATTGCCAAAATAATGGCTGGTGATTCCATGAGTGCCATTGCTGCAGCCATATGCCCACCATACTCAATATTGGTTTGATTTAAATACTGAGTTGCTGTGATAAATGTGACTGCACTAACTGAGCCATAGGTGGCAGCAATCGCTGCAGCATCAAACGTGTTGAGTTTGGTTATGAGAATGCGATATCCAATCAGCGGAATGAGTACCGCTAAAAATACGGCAAGACCCAGTGATAGGGCAATCTCAAGAGTGAAGCCAGACTTATGAAGCGCAAAGCCGCCTTTGAGGCCTAGGGCCATCAATAGGTATAGAGAAAGAAATCGCGAAATTGATTGGGGAATCTCTAGATTTGATTTAACTGCACCTGCAAATATGCCAAATATAAAAAATAGAATTGCTGGATCTAGAAAACTGGCCATAATTAATTTCTTTTTGTATCTTGATGAATATCTTTTCCGGCTAACGCCTAATAATGGCCTCTACCAAAGGATGCTGAATTTTCTTCTCGGAACGTATTGCATAAAAATACTCATAGATATCTTTACATTTACCAATTAATTCGATGTGATAGGTTTCTCGCAAATCTTTAGCAATAATTTCACCCGCCGGAAAGACTCCAAGCCCGCTAGCTGCAAAAGTTTTGAGTAGGGCGCTATCCTCGAACTCGCCGGCAATATTAGGGCTAATGCCATTTTGAGCAAACCATTGGTCAATCAAGTGGCGAATTTTTGAATGTGAGGTTGGTAAAAGAATGGGTAGTTCATTTAAGCACTCAGGAAAAGGTTTTTTGGATTGCTTTAGAACCTTCTTTGGCCCAAACCATGCAATTGATGACTTGATTAACTCTTCGCTATAGACATGTAGGTTTTTGTTGGATGGTGCAGGCCTGTCTGCCAAAACAATATCGAGCCGATGTAACGCTAAGTCTGCAAGTAGATCCTCAAATTC
>JBJOJF010000018.1:0-3068 GCA_046046735.1 Pseudomonadota bacterium | reverse complement strand
CAATAAAGGTGAACGCGTTACATCCGTTGGGCTATCAGACATTTTGATTGGATTGCCAACCGTGAGGTACTTGCCACGAATTGGGTGATCAACTTCAACAACAGTTCCAGTCGCACGTAATGCAGGCTCTTCAGCGATTTCTTTCATCGAAAGAATTGGGCCGCATGGAATGTCATATTGATTCAGAATATCCATCACTTCAAACTTAGTCTTCGTCATGGTCCATTTTTCAATTTCACCGAAGATTTCCATCAAGTGTGGCAAGCGAGCCATTGGTGATGCAAAACGTACATCCGTAATCCAATCTTCACGACCGATGACTTTGCAAACCGCTTCCCAAACTGGGGCTTGAACAATTACATACATGTAGGCGTTTGGATCTGTTTCCCAGCCTTTACATTTCACAATCCAACCCGGCTGACCACCGCCAGAGGCATTACCAGCACGGGGTACAGAGTCGCCAAACTCACCATTAGGGAATTGTGGGTACTCTTGCATCAGGCCATTACGCTCAAGACGTTGCTGGTCACGCAACTTCACGCGACATAAATTCAATACAGCATCTTGCATCGCTGCCAATACCTTTTGACCGCGACCAGAGTGAGTGCGTTGATACAGCGCAGTCACAATACCTAAGGCCAAGTGCAAACCTGTTCCGCTGTCGCCGATTTGTGCACCTGTGACCATTGGAGGGCCGTCATCAAAACCAGTAGTAGATGCAGAACCGCCTGCGCATTGCGCTACGTTCTCATACACTTTGCAATCCTCATAAGGGCCAGGGCCAAAACCTTTGACGGAAGCCATGATCATCATTGGATTAAGTTCTTGAATACGCTCCCAAGAAAAACCCATGCGATCCAAAGCGCCTGGTGCAAAGTTTTCAACGAGCACGTCACACTCCTTAATGAGGCGCTCTAAAATCTCTTTACCCTTTGGAGTCTTTGTATTAACGGTAATGGAACGTTTGTTGTGGTTCAACATCGTGAAATACAAACTATCGGCATCTGGGATATCACGCAATTGACCACGTGTGGCATCGCCCTCACCAGATTTTTCTACCTTGATTACATCTGCACCGAACCAAGCGAGTAACTGAGTACAAGTTGGGCCAGATTGAACATGCGTAAAGTCGAGGATTTTCACCCCTTCTAATGCTTTTGCCATGATTAAAGTCCTAATAAGATTGAAATTTTGAATTAATCCGATTTTACCAGCGACTGATTGCAGTGCAACAATATCTGCCTAATTTTTAAGCAGATCTACGCTGTGGACCCCATTAATCAATACATGAGGACTAGATTAGGACTTTTCAAGCTCAGAGAGTCGCATTTTTAGCGCCCTCTCCTCAGCAAATCGCTCTGTTTCATCCCGAATAACAGCTGCTACGCCACAGGGTTGGTGATCTGCATCAAATAGCATTCCCACAGTAAAAGCGATAGACAAAGTCTGTCCATCTTTATGTTTTGCTGGCACTTTCAACAAAGATGTTCCGTAACGCGTAGTTCCTGTCTTCATTGACTGGCTATAACCTTCGTTATGCCGTTGCCGCTGTCTTTCAGGCACGATGAGATCCAAGGTCTTGCCAAGCGCCTCTTCTTCCATGTAGCCAAAGATTCTGGTGGCAGCTGCATTCCAAAGAATAATTTTCTCCTGAGCATCTGCAACGATCACAGCGTCTCCAACACAGTCCAGCAATTGCAGTAGATCAACATTTGTTTTCATGTAATGAGTCTAAAGACTTTTACTCCAATTTAGGAAATAAAAAAGGCGCCCAAAAGGAGCGCCTTCAAATTGATACAAGTATTTATTGTTATTAAATTTAAACCGCTTTAGCTGCGTGCAACTTAGCAATATCATCCGCACTATAGCCAAGGTCAGTCAACACCTCGTCAGTGTGCTCGCCCAATACTGGTGATGGACCAACTTCGATTTCCAAATCAGAGAACTTGATTGGGCTACCGATAGTCAAATATTTACCGCGTACTTTGTGGTCAACTTCAACAATAGAGCCACTCTTACGCAAGTCTGGTGATGCAGCCAATTCTTTCATTGAGAGAACTGGTGCGCAAGGAATATCAAACTTGCGGAGGATATCCACAGCTTCGTATTTAGTCTTGTCTTTGAGCCAGTCTTCAATAGTTGCGAAGATGTCAAAAATCTTGTCTTGACGAGCTTCAGCAGTCATGTAAGCTGGGTCAGTTGCCCACTCTGGCTTGCCAAGTGCTTTAGTAATTGGCTCCCAAGCGTGACCTTGAATTGTGAAATAGATATAAGCGTTTGGATCTGTTTCCCAACCCTTACACTTCAATACCCAACCTGGCTGACCGCCACCACCAGCGTTACCGCCACGTGGAACTACGTCAGAGAATGTACCGTGTGGGTACTGTGGGTACTCTTCGAGATAACCAACTTTATCTAAACGCTGTTGGTCACGCAATTTAACGCGGCACAAGTTCAATACAGCATCTTGCATTGAGCAAGATACTTTTTGACCTTTGCCAGTTTTTTGACGCTGCATCAATGCAGTCAAAATACCAATGGCCAAGTGCATACCAGTGTTGCTATCGCCCAAAGCAGCAGCAGAAACTGTTGGAGGACCATCCCAGAAACCAGTTGTTGAAGCGGCACCACCGGCGCACTGAGCAACGTTCTCATACACTTTTAAGTCTTCATATGAGTGGCCATCGCTAAAACCTTTTACAGAAGCCATGATCATCTTTGGGTTCAATTCTTGGATACGCTTCCAAGAGAATCCCATGCGATCCAAAGCGCCTGGACCGAAGTTCTCAACCATAACGTCAGAAGTCTTGATCATCTTTTCTAAAACTTCTTTACCTTCTTGTGTCTTGGTATCCAATGTCAAAGAACGCTTATTGCCGTTCAACATAGTGAAGTACAGAGCATCAGCACCTGGAATATCGCGTAACTGGCTACGGGTTACGTCGCCGGAGCCTGGACGCTCAACCTTAATCACATCAGCGCCGTACCAAGCCAAAAGCTGAGTACATGCAGGACCTGCTTGCACGTGGGTGAAGTCAATAATGCGAATACCGTCTAATGGTTTAGTC
>JBJOJF010000017.1:0-2942 GCA_046046735.1 Pseudomonadota bacterium | reverse complement strand
GTTATCCTATAGGTATTAAAGCTAAATTAAGTGAGTTCAGCATGGCACGTATTACCGTAGAAGATTGTTTAAAAACTATTCCTAATCGTTTTGAGCTTGTTTTGGCTGCGACTTATCGCGCGCGTCAATTGGTTCAAGGTCACTCCCCACGTGTTGAGTCCAGAGATAAAGCAACTGTTGTGGCGTTACGTGAAGTTGCTGCTGGTGTAACTGACCGTGACATGTTGACCAAAGTTCCTTTGTAATTTAGGGGTTCCGTTGTGGAGCTCCCCTTAGGCGACCCAAACACATCGGAATCTAACGGCCTGGTCTCGTCCAGAGAGACTGCTCAAGGCGAAAAATCCTCCATTATTGCTACCTTGTTGGCTCAGTCGAGCCGACATTTGTTTGGGCCTACCTCTGCGCCCAATCTTCCGCTTAAACATCAAGTTGTCTCGATTGAGGGACTGATTTCTAAGCTGAGTTATCTCAAGCCAGATGAAGTTGCTCAAATTAAAAAGGCATTTCAGTTCGCTGATGCGGCGCACTTAGGTCAGTATCGCCACAGTGGCGAACCCTATATTACCCATCCAGTAGCCGTTGCTGAACTCTGCGCCACATGGCGTTTAGATGCACCCTCAATCATGGCTGCTTTATTGCATGATGTGATTGAAGATACCGGTTGCACAAAGGTAGACTTGGTCGAAAAGTTCGGCAGCAAGGTTGCTGAATTGGTAGAGGGCCTAACCAAGCTAGATAAGTTGGAATTTCAGAGTCATGCCGAAGCGCAGGCCGAAAGCTTTCGCAAGATGTTTATGGCGATGGCGCGAGATGTGCGAGTTATTTTGGTTAAGCTGGCTGATCGTACGCACAACATGCGCACCTTGGATGCTGTTCCCATGGAAAAGCGTCGCAGGGTGGCCGCAGAAACAATTGAGATCTACGCGCCGATTGCACACCGTCTTGGTCTGAACATCATCTACCGTGATTTGCAAGATCTAAGTTTCCGTTTCTCAATGCCAATGCGTTTTAGGGTAATTGAGGGTGCGGTGAAGCGGGCGCGTGGCAATCGCAAGGAGATGGTTGAGAAGATTTTGCAGAATACCCGTATGGCTTTTGCGAAGGCCAATCTTGAGGTTGATCTGCAGGGCCGTGAAAAAACACTCTTCAGTATTTATAACAAGATGCGCATCAAGCATGTGAGTTTTTCTCAGGTCCTCGATGTATATGCCTTTAGAGTCACAGTGCATTCGATTGATGAGTGCTATCGCGCTTTAGGCATTCTGCATTCTCTTTATAAGCCGATGCCAGGCAAATTCAAAGATTACATCGCCATTCCTAAGCTTAATGGCTATCAATCTCTGCACACTACTTTATTGGGTCCTTCTGGGGTTCCCGTAGAGTTTCAAATTCGTACTAGTGACATGCATGCGGTTGCAGAAGCAGGTGTCGCAGCCCATTGGGCGTACAAAGATGGTTCGCCTGATATGAGCGAAGTACAAAACCGCGCACATCAATGGTTGCAATCATTAATTGATATTCAAGATAGCAGTGGTGATTCTCAAGAATTCTTAGAGCACGTCAAAATTGATTTGTTCCCGGATGCGGTATATGTCTTTACGCCAAAAGGGCAGATCAGAGCTTTGCCACGCGGCGCCACTGCCTTAGACTTTGCTTACTCCATCCATAGTGATGTGGGCAATACCTGTGTGGCCGTGAAGATTAATGGAATGCAGCTACCGCTACGAAGCGAGCTTAAGAATGGCGACATTATTGAAGTGGTCACCTCGGCAAATTCACAACCTAATCCAGGTTGGTTAGCCTTCGTTCGAACTGGCAAGGCGCGTGCCTCCATCCGCCACTCATTAAAAACCAAGCACTATGCAGAATCCTTGCAGCTCGGTGAGCGACTCTTAGCTAGCGCTCTGCGTCAGCAGGGTGTTGATCCAGGTCTTCTGTCCCCAGAGATTTGGGAAAAGTTACTTCACTGGACTGGAGATAAAACGCGAGAAGAGGCTTGTGTCAATATTGCCTTAGGTCGCAGATCGGCTCAAGAGCTAGCCATTCGTTTACAGATCTTGATCGATGATGAAGGTGGTACTGAGCAAATGCGTTTAGGCGCTGCTGATTGGGTTTCTCCACAGCAAGAGATTGCCTCACATCATCATCAGCGCCAAGCTATTTTGGTAGATGGGCGCGAAGGGAACTCCATCAGTTTCCAAAGTTGTTGTCATCCGATTCCTGGCGATAACATTATTGGCTACCTTGGTAAGGGCGAAGGATTACAAGTTCATACCAATGATTGCTCTGTAGCGCTCAGAATGCTGTCAAAAGATAGTGATAAATGGGTGGAAGTAGAGTGGGGCAAAGAAGTCAACCGCGAGTTTGAAGTGGATCTTGCGATTGATACTCGCCAAGGCAAAGGTGTTTTAGCTAGAGTGGCAAGTAGTGTGACGGCTGCTGACTCCAACATTCTGAATGTTTCTATGGATGATCGCTATAAAGAAGATGCCGTCACCATTCGTTTCACGATTCAAGTATCTGATCGCCTGCATCTATCTAAAGTCATGCGTAGCTTACGTACCAACCATGACGTGATGCGCGTTACTCGGACTAGAACTGCTTAGTAGCTTTCTCAGCGGTACTGCACATCCAGAATTTCAATTTCAGCAGGGCCGGTAGGTGTTTGAATTTTGACGCAGTCGCCTAAGCGCGCCTTGATTAAGGCCTTGGCGATAGGAGATACCCAGCTCACATGCCCTTGATCCAAATCGACTTCATCGACCCCCACAATCGTGATGGTGGTTTCTTTTCCGGTATCTGGCCCCTCGAGGTTTTCATAGGTGACAGTAGCCCCAAAAAAGACCTGTTCAGCATCTGCTTCACCCGATTTTCGGGCCTGATTGTCTACAACTACCGCAAATTCGAGGCGTTTATTTAGGAAGCGAATTCGGCGATCAATC
>JBJOJF010000016.1:0-7305 GCA_046046735.1 Pseudomonadota bacterium | reverse complement strand
CAATTAACTCAAGCGCTTTAGGTAGGTTATTAACCATACCAACAGCAATCTTGGTATACGGCAGATCATTGCCAGGTTTAGCATTCGGATTTTTCTTAGGGATTAAGGCAACCCACTTCATACCTAAACGCTCTTCACCTTCCACTAAATCAAAATGTTGATCTGGGGATGTTTCGCCAAATAAGATCGCTGCAGGCGTGGTAGCCAAGGCTTGGCCGGCTGATCTGAAGGTGGCTTGATTTAAATCTTTGTCCCACAAAATAATTTGCTTGCCATCGGCAATGAGCTTTTGCTCATAAGGCTTTTGTGTATCCCAGACAAATTTCCCTGGGCGCTGGAAAACAAAACGTCCTTGAGTTTGACGCACCACCTTAAAACCTTTGTCTTGCGGTTCATTGGCTTTGGGTGCGCGTAGCTGTTGCTGAGTAAATTCACCTTCAGCTGTTTTAGAGTTGCGAACAAACTGACGCAGCTGTTCAGCCCCACTCTCTCCATCGGCAAATACTGGGTTAGCAAATAAGGAGAACGTAAGGCCGCAGATTACTGCGCCAACTGCTGGTATCAATCGCTGCAAAATAATTGCCTTACTCAGACGGGCGGTGAAGAATTTCACGGTTACCGCCATTACCCATCTTGGAAACTAATCCTGCTTTTTCCATATCCTCAAGTAAACGTGCTGCGCGGTTGTAGCCAATCCGCAAATGACGTTGAACTAATGAAATTGATGGGCGCTTATTTTCTAAAACAATTGCAACGGCCTGGTCATATAGTGGGTCAGCTTCACCACCGCTCTCACCAGTTAAGGCATCGATATTGGATTCATCGGCACCCTCAAGAACGCCGTCGATGTAATTTGCTTCGCCCTTTTCTTTGAGCCACTCGACCACGCGATGCACTTCGTCATCAGACACAAATGCGCCATGCACGCGAACGGGTAAGCCAGTACCTGGTGCCATATACAGCATGTCACCCATACCTAACAGTGCTTCCGCGCCCTGTTGATCAAGAATAGTGCGGCTATCAATCTTGCTGCTAACCTGAAATGAAATTCGTGTTGGAACGTTGGCTTTAATCAAGCCCGTAATCACATCCACGCTCGGACGTTGTGTTGCTAATACCAAATGGATGCCAGCGGCACGAGCCTTTTGTGCAATACGCGCAATTAACTCTTCAATCTTCTTACCAGAGACCATCATCAAGTCAGCCAGCTCATCGATCACAATGACAATGACTGGTGCTTTATAAATTGGCTCTGGATCATCCGGCGTCAAGCTAAATGGATTGGTGAGCTTCTCACCTTTCTCTTCAGCCTCAAGAATCTTCTTGTTAAACCCAGCAAGGTTACGTACGCCAAACTTACTCATGAGTTTGTAGCGACGCTCCATCTCATTCACAGCCCAATTCAGGGCGTTATAAGCCTGCTTCATGTCAGTTACCACTGGGCACAAGAGGTGTGGGATCTTGTCGTACATTGCCATCTCGAGCATCTTCGGATCAATCATGATCAAGCGCACCTCATCAGGCTTTGCCTTGAAGAGAATCGACAGAATCATAGCGTTGATACCAACCGATTTACCCGCACCGGTTGTACCGGCAACTAAGCAATGGGGCATCTTCGCCAAGTCGGCAACGATTGGACTACCTGAAATATCCTTACCCAAAGACAGCGTGAGATTCGAGTGGCTATCGTTATATACCTGTGAGCTCAAAATCTCAGAGAGATATACCGATTGACGAGTTGGGTTTGGTAACTCCAAAGCCATACAAGTCTTACCGGGAATGGTTTCTACAACACGCATGCTAACCACACCCAAAGATCTAGCTAGGTCACGGGAGAGATTCACGATCTGACTACCCTTTACACCCACTGCAGGATCAATCTCATAACGGGTAACCACTGGGCCGGGATATGCAGCAATCACTTTTACTTCAACACCAAACTCGGCTAACTTACGCTCAATTAAGCGCGATGTGAATTCCAAGACATCCGCAGAAATTGTTTCTTTTGCTTCTGGAACGGGATCGAGCAATGCCAATGGTGGCAACTCTGAATCTGGAATATCAACAAACAAAGGTTGCTGCTTCTCACGCTCTACTCGCGCGCTCTTCGGAATCTCAATCGGAGCACGCACAATCTGAACAGGTTTAGCAATTTCTACGCGGCCACGGAACTCTTCGACAAATTCTTCCCGCTCTTCTGCTGCAGCCTCACCAAGCTTGCGATCTTCTTCACTGTCACGACGTTCGCGCAAATAATTAAAGGTCTGCTCTATCGAGCGGCCCACTTTTTCCGCCACATCCAACCAGGAAAAATGCAGAAATAAAGATAGTCCAGCACAAAGACCAAACAACAACACTAAGGTTGAGCCAGTAAAGCCAAGGGTCATTTGCAGTGGATCACCGATAAGCTCCCCCAAAATGCCTCCAGGCGGCCTTGGAAGCTCCCATGCCAAGGAATGAAGGCGAATGGACTCAAGGCCCATACTGCACAGCAAAGTCAGCCCAAAGCCGAGCCAACGCATTAACAAGGAGTCTGGCTTGGCATCCGGATCGGGAGGCAAAGGAATGCTCCATAGCTCACGCCAGCCGCTAAGAACCCTGCGGCCAAAGAGCACAACCCACCAAAAAGCAGAAACTCCGAAGATATAGAGCAATAAATCCGCTAAATAGGCCCCAAAACGGCCTCCCAGGTTCTTGGGAGCCTCAAAACTGGCATGAGACCAGGCTGGATCAGCCTTGGAATAAGTCAACAAAATGGCAAATAAACCCAGGCACAGGCCACAAGAGATAAACCAGCGAGCCTCTAATAGGAGACGGGACATCCTGCCCTGCCCTTGATTCTCGGGGGGCTGGGGGTTTAAAGGGGTTTTGGACTTCGGATATGAGGTTCTTGCCATGTTCTACCGATTGTAAACAAGCAATCCTATAATTTGGATATGACTACAAATACTCCAAAACACTCCAAAGTCCTCATTCTTGGCTCAGGCCCTGCTGGCTACACAGCAGCCGTCTATGCGGCACGCGCCAACTTGAACCCAACACTCATTACTGGCTTAGCTCAAGGGGGTCAGCTGATGACCACTACTGATGTAGAAAACTGGCCAGCGGATCCAGATGGCGTTCAAGGCCCTGAGTTGATGGATCGTTTTTTAAAGCACGCAGAGCGCTTTAATACCAACATTATTTTTGATCACATACACACTGCCGCCCTAACTGAAAAGCCGATTCGCCTCGTTGGTGATTCTGGAACCTATACCTGTGATGCACTCATTATTTCTACTGGCGCCTCTGCACAATACATCGGCCTCCCAAGTGAAGAAGCGTTCATGGGTCGAGGTGTTTCCGGATGCGCTACATGCGATGGCTTCTTCTATCGCAATCAAGATGTTTGCGTAGTAGGTGGTGGCAACACTGCAGTAGAAGAAGCGCTCTATCTGACTGGTATCGCAAAGAAAGTTACCGTGATTCATCGCCGGGATAAGTTCCGTGCAGAACCCATCCTCAATGATCGCCTCATGGCTAAAGTTGCCGAAGGTAAAGTTGAACTCAAACTGAATGCCACCTTGGATGAAGTATTGGGAGATGAAAAAGGGGTGACTGGTGTGCGCATCAAGAAGCAAGATGGCAGCACTGAAGATATTGCTGTAACTGGCGCTTTTATTGCGATTGGTCATAAACCCAATACTGAATTATTCGTTGGTCAGCTCGACATGAACAATGGCTACCTGAAAACACATTCGGGTTTAGAAGGTAATGCGACTGCAACTAACATCCCGGGAGTTTTCGCAGCAGGCGATGTCCAGGACCATATTTACCGTCAAGCCATTACCAGCGCAGGCACTGGCTGCATGGCTGCACTAGATGCACAGCGCTACTTGGAGACTCTGGCTTAACTTAGCCTCCACCCCCAATAAAACACGCCTGGTAAAGCCAGGCGTTTTTTATTGCCAACCAAGCAATGGTAGAGGTTTACCCCGACCCAATTACAAGCCCATACCCCATAAAATCAACTCCGAAAGCTTTAAAATAAGCCCGATCCCACCTCTTTGCTAATATCGAGGTATCTATTAATCACCAGCCGGAGTATTTATGAGTTACGACAAGGTCAGCCCAGGTAAAAAAATCCCAGAAAGTTTCAACGTCATTATTGAGATCCCTATGAATGCGGATCCAGTGAAATACGAAGTGGATAAAGAAAGCGGCTGCCTCTTTGTAGACCGTTTTATGGGTACTGCAATGCACTATCCATGCAACTACGGTTACATTCCTCATACCATCGCCGGTGATGGCGATCCTGTTGACGTCCTCGTGATGACACCATTTGCTTTGGTACCAGGCTCAGTAGTGAGCTGCCGCGCAATCGGCATGCTTGAGATGGAAGATGAAGGCGGTCAGGATGCTAAATTGTTAGCCGTTCCAGAAGACAAGATTTTGCCTATCTACAAGCACTTGCAAAACCCTGAAGATGTAAACGAGCTACTCCTTGCTCAAATCCAGCACTTCTTCGAGCACTACAAAGATCTCGAAAAAGGTAAATGGGTAAAAGTTAAAGGTTGGGTTGGTGTTGCAGCTGCCCATAAAGAAATTCTGGATGGCATTGACGGTTACGCCAAAGCCCAGAAGTAATTGAACTGCAATTGGGAGTGAGCTCGCAAAAAATTGCTTTAGCGCAAATCAACCCTTTACTGGGTGATTTGCCTGGCAATGCACAGCTCATCTCTCAAGCGGCGGCACAGGCCTTTACACAAGGCGCCACCATTGTATTAACGCCAGAGCTCTCGCTCACAGGCTACCCTCCAGAAGACTTACTGTTACGCCCCGCCTTTATTGAGGCTGCGGAGCGGGAACTTACCAGCTTGATGCATGAACTCAAACAGTTCCCAGGCTTGGTAGTGGTGGTTGGTCATCCTAAAAAAACGGCTGCCGGCTTACAAAACTACGCTTCGGTATTGCGTGATGGCCAGATCATTGCAGGCTATGCAAAACAAGAGTTACCAAATCATGAAGTATTTGATGAGGTACGTTATTTTGTAGCAGGCAATACGCCCTGTGTTTTTGAAAATGCTGGCATCCAATATGGTCTGATACTGTGTGAAGACGCATGGCATACCGGACCAGCAAAGCAAGCACATGATGCAGGTGCTCAAGTACTACTTGTTTTAAATGCCTCGCCGTATCACTTGCAAAAAGAAACTCTACGCATCGAAGTATTGCGTAAACATATTGCAATAACCAAAATGCCTTTGGTTTACGTCAATGCTGTAGGTGGCCAAGATGAACTGGTATTTGATGGCGGCTCATTTGCACTCAACAGTGCCGGTCAACTCGTGATGTCAATGCCTCAGTTTGAAACAGGCTTAGGTCTAGTTAACGTCAAGGCAAATGGCGAACTTGAGCCAAGTGCTATTGCCCCACCGCAAAGCATCGAAGCACAAGCCTACCAAGCCTTAGTGATGGGTGTGCGTGATTATGTTCAAAAAAATCGCTTCCCTGGAGTCATCATTGGATTATCTGGCGGAGTAGATTCTGCGCTCGTACTCGCAATTGCAGTAGATGCTTTAGGAGCGGATAAAGTTCGCACCGTCATGATGGCATCAAGATACACCGCAGATATCTCCTGGATAGATGCGAGAGAAATGGCTAAAAACCTCGGCGTTCAATACGACGAAATTCCCATTAGCGAACCAGTAGATGCACTGGAGAAATCCCTCGCAGAGCAATTTAAAGGTTTGGCAATTGACGCTACCGAAGAAAATATTCAAGCCAGGGTGCGCGGCACCTTGTTGATGGCGCTCTCAAATAAAACGGGTCGTCTCGTACTCACTACTGGCAATAAGAGTGAAATGGCCGTTGGCTACTGCACGCTATACGGAGATATGGCTGGTGGCTTTGCGGTTATTAAGGATATTGCCAAGACATTGGTTTATCGACTCTGCGCGTATCGCAATCAAATTGCCCCCATCATTCCTGAGCGGATTCTGACGCGCGCGCCCTCTGCCGAATTACGCCCTGATCAAAAAGATCAGGACAGCCTACCCTCTTACGAAGTACTGGATGGAATTGTTGAGCGTTACATGGAACAAAACCAGTCCATCAACCAAATCATTGCTGCGGGCTTTGACGCCGAAAGTGTGGAGAAGGTGACGCGCCTCATTAAATTAAATGAGTACAAGCGTCGCCAAGCGCCTCCCGGGGTGCGAGTCACCACCCGCGCATTTGGGCGTGACTGGCGTTACCCAATTACCTCACAATTTAGGGCTTGAGAAAGTCTGGCGATGAATTCTGAGCCCCTTTTAGAGGGTTCTTTGGGCAATAGATTGCAGTTCTAGGTATGATTACTGTATTAAGGGGAATATATGAAGCTAATCACATCAATTATTAAACCGTTCAAACTCGATGAAGTTCGCGAAGCCTTGGCCGAAGTTGGCGTTACCGGCTTAACCGTTACTGAAGTTAAAGGATTTGGCCGTCAAAAAGGTCACACCGAACTCTATCGTGGCGCTGAATACGTGGTCGACTTTTTACCTAAGGTAAAAGTAGAGGTTGTTGTTGCGGATGATCATGTTGATGCCGCTATTGAGGCTATTACTAAAGCCGCTCGTACAGGCAAGATTGGGGATGGCAAGATTTTTGTGAGCCCAATTGAACAGGCTATTCGTATTCGCACTGGCGAAACAAACGACTCAGCTGTCTAAGCACTACCCTTTCAGAATGCGCTAACTCCCTTGCGGGTTAGCGCAAACCAGAATCCGTTTTTTCAACGGGTGCAGTTACCACTTCAGCCGCTTCCAATATCAAGGTCTTACTGTTCAGATTTGCTGGGCGCACTTTTGCCCCCTGAAAAAAGACATCCACCTGAGCAAGCCCAGGGGTTAGAACCTTAAATGGTGGCTTACCAAAAAATGATGTGCCTACTCCAGGCTCAACAACCTTATTCTGAGTCTTGCCAGTAGCATCAACAACACAAATCACTTGTTTGGATTTGGCTTGTACGTACACCGAGTCTGCAATCTTTCGCGGTGCATCTGGCTTATAACTAATAATGCCCTCTTCGGCTGGACATGCTGCCGATACCTCAGCATTGACAACAGGCACCACAGCTGCAGGAGCAGGCTCTACTGGCGCCGCAGCAGGTGCTGGCGCAGGTTCAATGATCTCTTCCTTGACCACAATAATTTCTGCTGGCTGATCTGCAAAGAACATTGGGCGCAAATTAATCACCGCAAATGCAGCTGCTGCAATCACGCTAAGCAAGAGAAGTAACTTTTTCTGCTTAGCAGGTTTTGCACTTGACGAACTTGAGGC
>JBJOJF010000015.1:0-9514 GCA_046046735.1 Pseudomonadota bacterium | reverse complement strand
GTTTTAACGCTTAACGCGTCATAACCCCAGCGGCCTACAAGAGATACGTCTCTAGTCACAGGCCATTGACCTGAAATATTGTATTGATCAGTGGTTGTAGCGGCTGGCGATCCAATTGGATTAAACGGGGTCGCTTGGACGGGTGGATTCCAAACGTTGCGGTACCCGAAATTCAGACTTCTGCCAGCTGTAGGACGCCAAGATCCACCAACAGTAGTTTGAACAAAACGATTCAATTGCGTGTTGTATTGACCAAAAATATCCGCATTAAAGTTCCCCATCAAACGGACGGATGCAGCACCTAAGGTGTCAGAGTACTTTGTAGGACTGGCAATATTCCCAGTGAGGCCAACGCGTTGTCCCGTAAAGTCCTGCCGCTGTGCCACAGTAAATACTGCACGCTCAGCACCAGTATTTGCCTCCGTGATGCGGCTAGTTAAACCACCTGTCAACTTATTGTTATCTGAAATACGGTCATTACCAATAAAGGTATTTTCACTAAAGATCTGAGAGACTCCGAAACCCGCATCGCCAGTATCGAACAATGGAGTATTGGCCTGATTCACGTATGGCGTGTAGACATAGAACGCTCTAGGCTCAAGACTCAAGAGCATCTCTTGGCCAAAAAATGTACCCATCTCTGTAGCGTCCCGCTCAAAGGCCAAGCCAGAATCAAAACTGGCAGTAGGAATCAAGAAGCCTTGCGCCGGCTGATACCCAGGCTGGTAAGCAGTAGCGCTGTAGGTATTGGACTGAAAGCTGATTTTAGGCCTGACATAGTAGCCAGGGGTGATCTTAGGGTACTCAACAATGCCTTTGACTACGGTTCGATCTGCCTGACTGAAGATGCCAGGGGCAGTATTCGGGATGCTACTGGCAATGTTGTAAGAAAACCGGGAAAAGTCGGTTGAAAGCACTGTCTGAGGACCTGAAGGCAAGGTGATGTATTTACCATCAGCCCCAGAGGATGGGGGTACCAGGTTGCTTCGATAAACCGCGGTTACTTGAGGAAGAATGTTGTATGGCGCCCCTACCGTACTAGGTAAATTTGGCTGAAGCGTCTGAAAAGTTAAGGCTTTAGCCCCAACAGTCCAATTGCTAACACTTCCTGGTAACTGAGAGACAGCGCCAACCTCTTGGCGAAACTGACTCGTCACGCTTCCAGCCACCGTTTGGGAAAAATCGGTTGGGTATAGGTTGTCTGATACCCGTGAGGCATTTACATAGCCATTAATTGCGCCTGGGCCGCCCATTGCTGAGCCCAGAAAGTTTTGTCTTTGCTGCCAGTCATAGCGCCAACGATCCCTGCCGGCTTTTTTGTCGTAAGGCAAATAATCGCCCATCACAACACCAGAATATTTTGGGTCAATCGTGCGATAACTTCCGCCGAGCTGAACGCCGCGCTCACTCATGAAACGCGGCAAGATAGTCAAATCTCTATTGGGCGCAATGTTGACGTAATACGGTTGCGTAACATCAAATCCATTTTTGGAGTTGTAACCAGCCACCGGAGGAAGCAAACCAGATCGTCTTTCTCTAGCGGTTGGCAAACTAAAGTAAGGAACATAAGCGATCGGTGTATCAAAAAGATGCATTACTCCGCCAGTACCCCTCATCTCTTTTTGCTCGTTATCAACTTCAATCTTGTCGGCAGTAAAGTACCAGTCTAAATTTTCTGGTGTGCAGGTGGTGTACGTTGCTTTATCAAATACAAATACATCGGCAGCTTCAATGGTTAATTTTTTAGCTTTACCACTAGCTCCGTTATCTCGAATTTGGTAATCTGGTAAATCCATTTCACCTTCGCGCGCATCAACACGAAGTCGAGCTTTAGGTCCTTTGAATGTTGCGTTATTTTTTGTGAGCTCCGTATTACCAACTAAATTTGCTACATCTGAATCAGTAGCGTAGTTAATTTCATCAGCTTTAATTACAGTATCGTTTCTGCGAATTTGCGCTCGACCTTTCAAAGACATCTCACGTTCAATCACACCATCAATCGAATCACTCAGAGTAAAAGTGAGAGCTTCGCTATCACCAACTGGCTTTCCAACGCGCAGTTGATCATCCAATTTCAAAACTGTTACTTCTCCACGATCAGGGATTAATATTGGGGCTGGGGCATTGCCCGCAGATTGCCCCATTGGAGGTAATGGAGCGGGTGCTTGAGCACTTGCTATATTTGCTAGTTGTAGCAAAGCAAATCCCATAATGAAGTATGAGATTGGAACCAACAAAAGAGAAGCGCTTAAGCCAGCGCGAAGGCGATAATGATTCATATATCTAGATCGCCTTATTATACGAATCGACCATGACAGACTCTCGCTTAAATACCCTCCGTAATTGGCTAAAAGGCCTTGAACCTAGCTGGCAATTAGATCTCTCCTCCTTGGCCCCCGCCTCAGCGGATGCCAGCTTTAGGCGGTATTTCCGAATTCAGTCGAAAAACCCCACTTTCAATACGTTGATTGTGATGGATGCCCCACCCCAATATGAGCCATTAGATGCCTTTTTAAAGGTCGATTTATTGCTCCAAAATGCGGGTTTAAATGTCCCTCAAATTCTCGAAAAAAATATCGCCGAAGGATTTTTATTGCTCAATGATTTAGGCAATAAAACCTATCTTGCAGAGTTAAATGATGAGACTGCTGACTGGCTATACAAAGATGCCACTCATGCATTGGTGCAAATGCAACTTGCGAGTAAGCCCGATGTCTTGCCAAACTACGACGCAGCATTGTTACAACGTGAGCTAGATTTATTTCCTGAATGGTATCTTGGCAAACATCTCCAAATGACATTGACTGATCTGCAAGATTCGCAAATTAAGCAGGCTTTTGCACTCATCATTGAAAATAGCTTGGCGCAAGCAAAAGTGTATGTACATCGTGATTTTCATTCACGCAATCTCATGGTGACTGAAGTTAACAATCCAGGTGTGATTGATTTCCAAGATGCGGTCTACGGTCCGATTACTTACGATGCATCTTCTTTGTGGCGTGATGCTTACATTGCCTGGCCAGAAGAACGCGTGATTGACTGGGTAATTAAATTTTGGGAAGCCGGGCGTAAAGCAGGATTACCAATGACAGAGGATTTTGGACAGTTTTATCGTGACTTTGAATGGATGGGTCTTCAGCGTCACCTTAAAGTCTTAGGCATCTTCGCAAGACTCTTTCATCGTGATAAAAAAGATGGCTATCTCAAAGACATTCCTTTGGTATTGGAATATGCAATTGCTACTGCCAATCGTTACATTGAATTAAAGCCATTAGCGCGGATTTTGGAATCTACCCGCAGCAATCCTGTTCAATAGAAATGATCTAGCGAGATGAGCATATCCGTCACCAAACATTCTTTGCCATGTCTCTTATTAGCTGCGGGTCGCGGCGAGCGCATGCGTCCACTGACGGATAACTTGCCAAAACCTTTACTCACCATTCACGGTAAATCTTTGTTGGCCTGGCATTTGGAAGCACTCGCGAAAGCTGGCGTATCAAAGGTAGTCATTAACCACGCGTGGTTAGGCCAAAAGATTGAGGATGCCCTAGGTGACGGCAGTCAATTCAATCTCAATATCAGCTATTCGCCCGAAGCAAGTGCACTGGAAACTGCGGGAGGTATTCGCAAAGCGCTTCCACTTCTCAATCCAGATGACTATTTTCTAGTTATCAATGGAGATGTCTTCACCCCTAAGCTAGCCATCCCAGGTTTGATGGATAAGGTCAATGAGCTAAGAAATGCTTCCCAACCCCCATTGGCCCACCTAATCATGGTGCCAAATCCAGTTCAACATCTGGAGGGCGACTTTTACCTACAGGGCAGCAAGTTATCAGAGAATCCTATGCCAGAGGCCCAAAAGCTCACTTTCTCGGGAATCGGCCTTTACCACCGAGATCTCTTTCAAAATCTCGAAATTGGAGTGCCTGCCAAGTTAGCCCCCCTCCTCAAAGAGGCCATGGCCCAAAATAGAGTGACTGCTGAAAAATATAGCGGTCCATGGCACGATGTAGGTACGCCACAACGATTACAAGAGCTCAATGCAGCACATGAATAAATCCAATATTTATCAGCAACGTCGAATTGAATTAGCAAAACAAATCTGCGCCAAGACTGGTGGCGGAATTGCCATTATTAATACCGCAGCCGAAACTGCTCGTAATCGCGATAGCGAATTTCCTTATCGTCATGACAGTGATTTTTTCTATCTCACAGGTTTTGAAGAGCCAGGGGCAACCTTAGTTCTGAATATTTCTGGCAATGCATCCCAGCCTCAATTGGAATCACATCTATTTTGTAGACCAAAAGATCCCGAACGTGAAATTTGGGATGGCATTCGCTTAGGTCCTGAAGCTGCCCCAGCAGTGCTGGGTGTTGAGTATGCCCATAGCAACCATGAGCTTGATAGCAAACTTAGTCAGCTGCTTGCAGATCAAGATGCGGTATATGTTCGCCTTGCAGAAAGCGCCGAGGCTGATCGCCGCCTACGTCACTGGATGAAGCAAGTCAGGCAGCAAACTCGCTCAGGTGTTAATCCACCATCCGAACTTCATGATGTTGAAAGTTTGATTCATGAGATGCGCCTCTTTAAAGACGCTCATGAGATCGATATCATGCGCCGAGCTGCACAAATTTCTGCACGTGCCCATGTTCGCGCTATGCAAGTATGCAAACCGGGATTGCGGGAATACCATCTTGAGGCTGAATTACTGCACGAGTTTCGCCATAGCGGAGCACAGAGTGTTGCCTACAACAGCATTGTTGCTGGGGGTGAAAATTCTTGCATTCTTCACTATCGTGCTGGTGCTACCGAACTTCGCAGTGGTGAGCTTTGCTTAATTGATGCAGGCTGCGAGCTAGATGGCTATGCCTCCGATATCACCCGTACCTTTCCTGTCAATGGAAAATTTAGCGGTCCACAGCGCGCACTCTACGACATCACACTAGCATCACAAGAAGCTGCGATTACAGCAACAAAACCTGGCAATTCTTTTATGCAACCTCACGAGGCTGCTCTGAAAGTACTAACGCAAGGATTGCTTGATGAAAAACTCCTCAAACTTTCTGAATTAGGATCGCTGGAGAATGCGATTGAAACTGGTGCTTATCGACGCTTCTACATGCACCGAACCTCACACTGGCTTGGTATGGATGTCCATGATGTCGGCTCCTATCGCGAATTGCTCACTTCATCTGATGGCACATCGGAAGAAAAGCCTTGGCGAAAACTCAAACCCAATATGGTTCTTACGATTGAGCCAGGTTTATATATTCGCCCTGCCGACGATATCGATAAAGCCTTTTGGAATATTGGCATCCGCATCGAAGATGATGCCGTGGTTAATGAGACGGGATGTGAATTAATTTCTCGCGGCGTACCCGTTAAGGCTGATGAAATTGAAGCCTTGATGAAAAATCATTAATACTTATTACGCATGCAAGATCATCAATACGATATTTTGATTCAAGGAGGCGGGCCTGTTGGTCTCGCTTGCACTGCATGGTGCTTGCAGAAATTTCCAGAAGCAAAAATTCTTCTAGTGGATCGCAATCCAAAGGATGATGCCGATTTAGCGGCCGCTGATAGCAGAGGCATTGCACTCTCTCACGGAAGCAAAATCTTGCTCGATACCATTAATGCATGGCCGAGCGAGTGCGCTGATATCCATCGTGTTCATGTATCGCAAGCTGGCCGCTTCGGTCGCGCCCTCATGACGCGCGAGGAATTAAAGCAAGATGCGCTTGGACATATCATCCGTTACCGTGACATTCACCTCACATTGCGCAAAGCCTTAAGGGCTATTCAGATACAAAGCCCAAATTTTATTTGGCGTCATATTGATGCGAATACAGAAGTCGACAATATTGAGGCTAAATGCATCGTGCATGCCGAGGGTGGATTATTTAAGAAGCAGGACTGGGTTGAATCTGGACGTGACTACGAACAATCCGCTTTAGTTGGCCTTGTACAAGTTGAGAATGCTGAACCCCATCAGGCGTGGGAAAGATTTACTTCTGAAGGCCCTCTAGCAGTATTGCCAAGCCACTATGGCAATCACATTCTGAACTTGATTTGGTGTGGCACGCCTCAATCTTCTAAAGTGCGCCTAGAACTCAGTGATACTGATTTTTTAGCAAGCCTGCAAATTGCGTTTGGTTCGCGAATTGGTAAATTTCAGAAAGTGCAAGATCGCCGTCTTTATGAGCTGGGCTTGAACTATCGCAAAGAGATTACCCATCACAATGAAGTGTGGATCGGTAACGCTGCGCAAACATTGCACCCAGTTGCGGGTCAAGGCCTCAATCTTGGGCTAAGGGATGCCTATCTTTTGGCAGAAAAGCTCAGTGCCCTATTTTGTCGACCAGAGGCTGAAAAAACCTCTGCTGCAATTGAACAAACCCTAAAAGAGTACGCGCAGAGCCGCAAAGTAGACCGTACTGCCACCATTGGTCTTACGGACTTTATGGCTAGGATATTTACCTCCAATCTACTGCCAGTTGTATTTGCCCGTGGACTCGCTTTATCAGCCCTCCAATGGCTTCCGCCCATCAAGACAGCCTTGGCTCGCCAGATGATGTTCGGCAGGCGCTAGGCGGCTTAAATTAGCCCCAAATCCATCACATTGCGCATTTGATCTAGCGCAAACAATCTGCCTATTTTTTAGGCAGATTAGCAGGCAATTGTGCTAAAGTGTCAGGCTTTCCACGACACAAAAAGCCCCTCTCTACAGTGCAATACAAATGAAGATTGGTCCCCACCTTCTCGCAAATAGATTGTTTGTTGCCCCAATGGCTGGAGTGACAGACCGGCCATTTAGGCAACTATGCAAAAAGCTAGGTGCAGGCTATGCAGTTTCAGAAATGATTGCCTCAAATGCGCTTTTGTGGAAAAGCGAAAAAACTCAACGACGTGCCAATCATCAGGGTGAATTCAAACCCATCGCCGTTCAAATTGCTGGTGCAGATCCCGTAATGATGGCAGCTGCCGCAAAACTCAATGTGGATCATGGCGCCCAAATTATCGACATCAATATGGGCTGCCCCGCCAAAAAAGTATGCAACGTTGCCGCCGGCTCTGCACTGCTCAGAGATGAGCCCTTGGTGAAGCAAATCTTGGAAGCAGTCGTCCAAGCTGTTGGCGTTGGACCTGATGCTGTACCAGTCACATTAAAGATACGGACAGGCTGGGATCGCGAACATAAGAATGCAATGGATATCGCTCGTCTTGCGGAGCAAGCGGGTATTTCCATGCTGACGGTACATGGCCGCACAAGAGCCGATCTCTATCATGGTGAAGCAGAATACGAAACCATTACTGCCGTCAAAAACCATGTCAATATTCCAGTGGTTGCCAACGGCGATATCACCACCCCAGAAAAAGCAAAGTATGTGTTGCAAGCGACTGGCGCTGATGCCGTCATGATTGGTCGCGCAGCCCAAGGGCGCCCTTGGATTTTTCGTGAGATTAACCACTATCTCGAAACTGGCACCAAGCTACCAACACCGGAGATTAATGAGATCCAAAGCATTATGAATGCCCATCTCTTAGATCACTACGAGTTCTACGGTGAACATATTGGTTTACGTACGGCACGCAAACATATCGGCTGGTATTGCAAAGGTTTACGTGACTCCCATGCCTTTCGTCAGCGCATGAATACTGCTGACGATTGCAAGACCCAATTACAGATGGTGAATGATTATTTTGATGAGATGAAATCTCATTCAGATCGTTTGCTATTTTTAGAAGCAGCTTAACTTTCAGTATTGATATTTATCTATGACCAATAAGCACCCCATTACCGAATGCATTGAAACCCAGCTACAACAATATCTAGATGATCTCAAAGGCACACCACCATCTGACCTGTATCAAATGGTATTAGCCGTTGTTGAAAAGCCAATGCTCGAGTTAGTAATGCAGCACGCCAAACAGAATCAATCTTTAGCTGCCCAGTATTTAGGTATTAACCGCAATACCTTGCATAAGAAGTTAGTTGAACACCAACTTCTGAAATAAGCGCCATTCCATTAAAAATTATTCATTCATCTCACTACTAGCTCACTATGATCCACACAGCCCTGCTCTCCGTCTCCGATAAAAACGGCATCGTTCCCTTCGCCAAATCCCTGCATGATCAAGGTGTAAAACTCATCTCTACTGGCGGCACAGCAAAGCTATTGGCCGAGAACAACCTCCCAGTTGTGGAGGTATCTTCCCTAACCAAGTTTCCCGAAATGCTGGATGGTCGCGTCAAGACTTTGCACCCCATGGTGCATGGCGGCTTATTGGCTCGCAGAGATTTCCCTGAGCATATGGCGGCTCTGAAGGAGCATGGCATTGATACGATTGATATGTTGGTAATCAATCTCTATCCATTCAATGAAACTGTTGCTAAAGAAAATTGCTCTTTTGAAGATGCAGTTGAGAATATTGATATTGGCGGTCCAGCAATGTTGCGAGCGGCTGCTAAGAATCATCAGGATGTGACAGTATTAATTTCACCAGAGGACTACGCCCCAGTTCTGGCTGAGATGAAAGCGAATAACAACACAGTCTCTTATAAAACCAATTTAGGTCTTGCCAAGAAAGTATTTGCGCATACCGCCCAATATGATGGCGCCATTGCGAACTACCTCTCTGCATTAGGGGATGATCTCAATCACACTACTCGCAGCGCATACCCAGAGACATTGCATCTTGCTTTTGAAAAAGTACAAGAAATGCGTTACGGTGAAAACCCACACCAATCAGCGGCATTCTATAAGGATATTTATCCTGTTGATGGCGCGCTTGCAAATTACAAACAATTGCAAGGTAAAGAGCTTTCCTACAACAATATTGCGGATGCTGATTCTGCCTGGGAGTGTGTCAAAAGCTTTATAGGTAATGTCGGCGGCACCGCAGCTTGCGTCATCATTAAACATGCCAACCCCTGCGGCGTAGCGGTTGGAGCCAATGCCCTCGAAGCGTATCAAAAAGCATTCAAGACTGATCCTAGCTCGGCATTTGGAGGCATTATTGCCTTAAATGTTCCCTGTGACGGCGCTGCTGCTGAGGCGATTTCTAAACAGTTTGTAGAAGTACTCATTGCTCCTAGCTTTAGCAATGAAGCAAAGGCTATCTTTGCTGCCAAGCAAAACGTTCGACTTTTAGAGATTCCACTTGGCACTGCATTTAATACTTTTGATTTCAAGCGCGTCGGCGGCGGCTTACTAGTCCAATCTCCAGATGCAAAGAATGTTCTTGAGAATGAAATGCGCGTTGTTAGCAAACGTCTCCCAACTCCAAGCGAAATGCACGACATGATGTTTGCATGGCGCGTTGCGAAGTTTGTTAAATCTAATGCAATTGTCTACTGTGCAAATGGTATGACTCTTGGAATCGGCGCAGGCCAAATGAGTAGAGTAGATTCCGCTCGCATGGCTAGCATTAAGGCAGAGAATGCTGGATTAAGCCTTCAGGGCTCAGCAGTAGCAAGTGACGCCTTCTTCCCATTCCGCGATGGTTTAG
>JBJOJF010000014.1:0-4764 GCA_046046735.1 Pseudomonadota bacterium | reverse complement strand
GACCAGCAGTAATCGTTTTTGGATCTTCCATCATGTAAGAGACTAGCTTGCGTACAAAAGCTCTGAATTCCTCATCAATCTGGCGATCTTCCTGCACTACTTCAACTGCGGCCATAGTATCAAGGCGAGCAAACGCATCAAGACTGCGGCGCAACAAGGAGATGGCCATCTGACCAGAAAGCTTAATTTCAGCAACGTTAATTTCCGTTTTGACATCAGACTCAATCAGACGCTTAGTCCTCTTGGCAACGCGCTCAGCCTCATCCCCTGCTCGCTCTAGATTGGTGATGGCCTTGGAGATTGCCATTACGAGACGAAGATCACGAGCCGTGGGCTGACGACGTGCAATGAACTCTGTGCAAGCTAGGTCAATTTGAATCTCAAAGTCATTAACCAACTTTTCAGATTGAATTACCTGGTTGCAAATATCGACACTCATATCAGTAAATGCGCGCATTGCATTTGAAATCTGCAACTCTACTAGGCCACCCATTTCAAGCAACTTACTGCACAGTCCATTCAAGTCCACATCAAATTGGGACGATAAGTGTTTATCTGGCATGATTTTTCCTTTTAGCCGAAGCGGCCAGTAATGTAGTCTTCTGTTTCTTTACGTTTTGGCTTAATGAAAATCTCATCAGTCTTGCCAAACTCAATCAAATTACCCATGTACATATAGGCTGTAAAATCCGATACTCGGGCCGCCTGTTGCATGTTATGGGTCACGATCACAATTGTGTAATCAGTCTTAAGCTCATTGATCAACTCTTCAATTTTTGCTGTAGATATTGGATCCAATGCGGAGGTGGGCTCATCTAATAAAAGCACGGATGGCTTTACCGCAACTCCACGCGCAATACACAAGCGTTGCTGCTGACCACCAGAGAGTGATAGGCCGCTTTGACGCAACTTATCTTTAACCTCACCCCAAAGAGCTGCTTTATTAAGAGCCCACTCTACGCGATCATCCATTTCTGAGCGAGACAGCTTTTCATACAAAGCTACTCCAAAAGCAATGTTTTCATAGATGGACATCGGGAATGGTGTTGGCTTCTGAAAGACCATACCAATCCGGGAGCGCAGAAGATTAAGATCGCGATTGGAATTGAGGATATTCTCACCATAAAAGTTAATCTCACCTTCCGCTTTTTGACCCGGATATAGGTCATACATTCGGTTAAGGGATCTCAAGAGAGTCGACTTACCGCAACCTGATGGACCAATAAAGGCGGTAACTTTTCTTTCCTCAATATCCAAATTGATATTCTTCAGACCTTGATAGCTGCCGTAGAAGAAATTGAGATTACGAATTTCGATTGCATTCATGACTTAACCTTGAACCTTCTCGCGAAATACAACACGGGCCAGAATATTTAATCCAAGCACCGCAAATGTGATTAATAAAGCACCGCCCCACGCTAGATTCACCCAGTTCTCATAAGGACTCATCGCAAACTGGAAGATCACCACTGGCAAATTGGCCATTGGGGCGTTCATATCGGTAGAAAAGAATTGGTTATTCAGTGCCGTAAATAGTAATGGTGCTGTTTCGCCGCTGACACGGGCCAGCGCCAGAAGTACGCCAGTCATCACACCACTTTGCGCGGCACGTAAGGTAATAAATAAAGATACCTTCCACTTTGGTGCGCCTAATGCATAAGCTGCCTCACGCAAGCTGCCAGGCACAAGTCGCAACATGTTTTCAGTAGTACGAACAACCACAGGAATTGCGATCAAGGCCAATGCAATTGTTCCAGCCCATCCTGAGAAGTGCTTCACTTGAGCAACAACCAATGCGTAAACAAACAAACCAATCACAATAGATGGGGCCGACAGCATGATATCGGTAACGAATCGAGTTATAGAGGCAACCCTGCTCTTATCTCCGTACTCCGATAAGTAGATGCCAGCCATAACTCCGATTGGGGTACTTATCAAGGTACAGCAACCAACTAGCAGCAAGCTACCTACTATTGCATTTGCTAGGCCGCCGCCGTCAGATCCGGGAGCGGGCGTACTATCCAAAAACATGGATAGATGGATTGCAGAGAAGCCTTTAAAGAGCAGAATTCCCAAGATCCAGAATAAGAAAAGCATGCCGCAGGCCATTGCGAAAATAGAGAGGGCCAAGCCGATTCGATTTGCTCTTTTGCGGCGCGCAAAGATGGCTTCGTTCATGTCTTAAGCCCCTGCTTTTTCTCCATACTCACCAAAAGCCATTTAGCCGCAGCGAGCACCAAGAAGGTAATGATGAACAAAGCTAATGCCAAAGCAAATAGCGAGGAAAAGTGAGGGCCAAACTCCGCCTCACCAAATTCATTTGCTAGCGTAGATGCAATCGAATTTCCTGGAGCAAATAAAGAGGGAGATAAGCGATGTGCATTACCAATAACAAATGTCACCGCCATGGTTTCACCTAAAGCTCTGCCGAGTCCAAGCATGATTCCACCGATTACACCGGCCTTTGTATACGGAAGCACAATCTTTCGAACAACCTCCCAGGTTGTACATCCTATTCCGTAAGCTGACTCTTTTAATACTGGCGGTACAACCTCAAAGACATCTCTCATTACCGAAGCAATAAACGGCAGAATCATCATGGCCAAAATTAGGCCTGCACACAAAATACCAATTCCATTAAAGGCACCTCTAAAGAGGATGCCAAATCCAGGAATTTGACCCAATGTTGCTGCGAGTACTGGCTGAATGTACTCGGCAAAAATGGGTGCAAAGATAAATAAACCAAACATACCGTAGATGATGGAAGGAACTGCTGCCAACAACTCAACTGCTGTTCCTAGGGGTCGACGCAAAGGACCTGGACATAATTCGGTCAAGAAAACGGCAATGCCAAAGCTTAAGGGGACTGCGATTAATAAAGCAATGATCGAGGTAGCCAAGGTACCGTAAATCGCAATGAGTCCACCAAACTCACCATTCACTACATCCCACTCTTCGGTAAAGAAAAATCCTGGGCCAAATTCATGCAAAGCAGGCCAAGCATTAATTACCAGGGAAATGATGATGCCTAGCAATGCAAATAGTACCGATAAGGCAAAGAATTGCGTGCCTCGATGAAAGATTGCATCTTGCAGGCGCTGTACCTTAGCCTTCTTTAGAGCTTGAGGAGATACGGCGCCTGAGGTGGAATCAAGATGACTGTACATAAATACCTTAACTCTACAGCTTATTTAGTCTTAACGGCTGACCAGATGTTCTTACGGATGTAATCTGTTGTGGCATCAGGCATTGCAACATAATCTAAGTCTTCAGCCATCTTTTTGCCTTCCTTGAAAGCAAAGTCAAAGAACTTGAGCACTTCAGCAGCACCTGCCTTGTTATCTGGATTCTTATAAACCAAGATAAAAGATGCACCAGTGATTGGCCAAGACTTGGCGCCAGAAGCATTGGTGATAAATGTACCCATACCTGGAATCTTAGACCAATCTGTACCAGCAGCTGCAGCAGCAAAAGTTAAATCATCCGGAGCAACAAAATTGCCATCCTTATTTTTTAAGGAAATATAGGTCATCTTGTTTTTCTTGGCATAAGCATATTCAACATAGCCAACTGAGTTCTTTACACGGCTTACGTTTGCGGCTACGCCCTCATTACCTTTTCCACCAACGGATGAGGCAGCTGGCCACTTCACTGCAGGACCGGCACCAACAGCATCCTTCCACAGGTTGCTAGTTTTAGCCAAGTAATCAGTAAAGATAGCAGTAGTGCCCGAGCCATCAGCGCGATGAACAACCGTAATATCGCCCGAAGGAATCTTCACACCTGGATTCATGATGGCAATACGCTTATCGCCCCAGTTTGTAATGGTGCCTTGAAAAATGTCGGCCAAGGTTGGGCCATCTAATTTAATTTCACCTGGCTTAACACCATCAACGTTAATGACTGGAACTACGCCACCGATGATTGCCGGAAATTGAACTAGACCTTCTTTTTCTAAGTCGTCAAATTTAACTGGATTGTCAGTAGCGCCGAAATCCACTGTTTTTGCTTTGATCTGCTTGATACCACCTGAAGAACCAATTGATTGGTAATTCATGTTTGAGCCTGTTTTTGCTTTGTAAGCCTCAGCCCATTTTGCATAAATTGGATAAGGGAATGTGGCGCCTGCGCCAGTAATATCGGCAGCAAAGGCCGTTGTAGTTGAAACACCAACAACTGCGATCGAAATAGCACCTTTTAGTAATGCTGTTTTCAAAAGAGATTTCATGTATTCATATCCTCAATAGACATCGCAACACTGCGATATAGAGACAATACGACCTGAATGTGACGGTTTTATGACAAACCCAAAACCCTCATAAAACACTCAAAAATGCGGTTTCTAGGCTGTTGGCACTAGGTCAGCAATACTCTTTGCTGCACTCATGGCTACATTGCCATCTTGAGCCTCAACCATGACCCGCAGGACAGGCTCCGTACCTGAGGCGCGGATAAGCACCCTACCCGTTCCTTTGAGACTGCCTTCTACCTGACTGATCTTGGATTTCAGGGCGTCATCAGCCTTCCAATCATAGCCGGGCGTAAATTTAATATTCAGAAGCACTTGGGGGAAGATTTTTACTGAATCTAGAAGTTGAACCAAACTCTTCTTTGCCTGACTCATGGCTGCTAGCACCTGCAGCGCGGCAATGGTGCCGTCACCGGTTGAGTGCTGATCTAAGCAGAGGAGATGGCCTGAGCCTTCACCACCAATAATCCAGCCTTTTTGTTTGAGCAACTCTAAGACATAACGATCGCCTACAT
>JBJOJF010000013.1:0-3588 GCA_046046735.1 Pseudomonadota bacterium | reverse complement strand
GTCATGAATGGATTAATTACTCAAGATTTTGAACTTGTTCACGCATTTGCTCAATAAACAGTTTGAGCTCTAGCGCTGCTTGGGTGCACTCTTCCGATACAGATTTGGAACTTAAGGTATTGGCTTCACGATTGAGTTCTTGCATCAGAAAATCCAAACGCTTGCCTACTGGGCCCTTGCCTGTGAGCGCTGTATCTACAGCCTGCAGGTGGGTTTTTAAACGAGCGAACTCTTCAGCGACATCAATACGTACTGCGTACAAGACAACCTCTTGACGAATACGTTCCATAAGTTCAGCCCCTGCCTTAGCCTGCTCTTGCGCAGCCAAGGCTTCCGCCAATCGCTCAGTCAACTTCTCTTGGTACTGTGCTACATATTCAGGAACCTTGGGTTCAATCACTTTAACAATGTCACGCATCTTGCCAGTAATGCTAGTGAGAACACCAACTAAGGCCTTGCCTTCCGCGTGACGACTTTCCATCAGCGCTGCAAGGGCTGCACGCCCTGCTTCAACTGCGGCAGTAATCCAACTATCTTCTTCGCCCCGCGGCTCAGAAACAACACCGGGCCAACGCAATACTTCAGCAATACTCAGTTCTTGCGCTTTAGGAAAGGCGTCTTGGGCTTTTTCTTGTAGGGTATACAAAGCGTCTAAACGGTCTTTATTAATAGCGCCTAGTGCATGTGGATTGGATTTAGCCGAGCTAGCTGCCCCAGCATTGACTCGCCAAGCAGCCCGGAACTCTACCTTGCCACGAGAGAGGCTTTGAGTGGCCATTTCCCGCAAGGCAGGCTCAGCCCCTCGACATTCGTCCGGAAGACGAAATCCCAAATCCAGAAAGCGGCTATTTACAGCCCGACATTCCACCTGCAGATCAGCAACTACACCCGCTCCTAAGGAGACTTGGCGAGAAGCGCTGCCATAACCAGTCATGCTCGATATCATATGGACATTGTAGATTCATTGTGAAATCCACCCAACCCTTACGAACAATTCAGGACTAAACCAGATGAGCAGCACTAATTGCACCCGCCCTAGTGGCCGTACCCCTACCCAATTACGCCCTGTTAGCATCAGCCGCGCCTTTACCAAACATGCAGAAGGTTCCGTTCTCATTGCTTTTGGCGATACCAAGGTCCTCTGCACTGCCAGCGTCTTAGAAAAAGTTCCGCCTCATAAGAAGGGTTCCGGTGAAGGTTGGGTTACCGCTGAATACGGCATGCTCCCTCGTTCCACTCACACCCGTAGTGATCGCGAAGCGGCTCGTGGCAAGCAATCAGGTCGTACACAAGAGATCCAGCGCCTAATCGGCCGCGCGATGCGAAGTGTGTTTGATCTCAAAGTATTGGGTGAGCGCACCATTCACTTAGATTGTGATGTCTTGCAAGCTGATGGAGGCACTAGAACAGCATCTATTACTGGCGCCTATGTTGCAGCCCGCGATGCCATCAATACCCTCCTGGCAAGTGGTGCACTGAAAGCAGACCCGATCATCGATAGCGTCGCAGCAATCTCCGTTGGCATCTACCAAGGTGTCCCCGTCTTAGATTTAGATTACCCAGAAGACTCTTCATGTGACACCGATATGAATGTCGTGATGACCGGAAAAGGCGGCATGATTGAAGTCCAAGGCACTGCTGAAGGTGCTGCGTTTTCTCGTACAGAATTAAATGCACTGATTGATCTTGCAGAAGAAGGTATTCGTGATTTAACCCAGCTTCAAAAAGAAGCCTTTAAATAAGAGCAAGGTTGAGATTGTGCAAAAACTAGTGCTTGCCTCCAATAGTGCTGACAAGGTACGTGAGTTCCAAGAGCTGCTTGCACCCTTTCAGTTTCAAGTGATTCCCCAAGGGGAATTAGGCATTCCTTCGGCGGAAGAACCTTATCTCACTTTTGTTGAGAATGCGCTTGCAAAAGCCCGTCATGCAAGCGCTGCGAGCGGACTGCCGGCACTAGCTGATGACTCAGGTATTTGCGTCCACGCACTCAATGGCGAACCAGGAGTTCGCTCTGCTCGCTACGCAGGTGTCAATGGAGACAATGCTGCTAACAATCAGAAACTCGTTGCGACCCTCCAAGGAAAAACAGATCGAGGCGCTCACTATGCTTGCACCTTGGTTATGGTGAATAGTGCCGATGATCCAGAGCCCCTGATTGTGCAAACCCGTTGGTATGGTCAATTTATTGATGAAGCCAAAGGGACTCATGGCTTTGGCTATGACCCGCACTTCTTCCTTCCCGAATTGGGCAGCACTGCTGCAGAGTTAGAGCCAGCCGAGAAAAATCTCATCAGCCATCGCGGCCAAGCATTGCGTGAATTGATTGCGCAACTTCAACGCCGTGCTTAATACTCCACAGCCATCGGCATTGCATCAGCCGCAGCTCAAGGCGTTGCCACCCCTATCGCTCTATATCCACTTTCCGTGGTGTGAAAAAAAATGTCCTTACTGCGATTTCAATTCACATCAAGTGAAAGAAAAGAGTGGAACCTCCAAAGGTGCACAAGGCTTTGATGAAGAGCGCTACATTAATGCCTTAATTGCCGATCTAGAAACTGAGCTACCTCGTACTTGGGGCCGTCAAGTCCACAGTATTTTTATTGGTGGCGGCACCCCTAGCCTGCTCTCGCCAGAGGGCATGGATTATCTGCTCTCAGCCGTTCGTGCCCGCGTCAACTTAGAACCCAATTGTGAAATCACCATGGAAGCCAATCCAGGTTCGGTTGAGACAGAGAAATTTGCAGCCTTTGCTAAATCGGGCATCAATCGAGTGTCTTTAGGTATTCAGAGTTTTCAGGATGCGCAATTAAAGGCTTTGGGACGAATTCATAACGGGAGCGAAGCTAAGCGTGCAATTGACATCGCCCTGCAACACTTTAAGTCCGTCAATATCGACTTAATGTATGGCCTCCCTCAGCAAACCCTAGCTGACGCTAAAGCAGATATTGAGACTGCCCTATCTTTTAAGACGCCACATCTATCGCTCTATAACCTCACGCTTGAACCAAATACTTACTTTGCTAATTTCCCCCCAAATCTTCCCAACGAAGATGAGATTGATGCCATCTTTGAGCAAAATTTAGCACTGCTAGAGCAAGCCGGTTACCGACGCTACGAAGTATCTGCTTATGCCAAAAAAGATCAGGAGTGCAAACACAATTTGAACTACTGGCGTTTTGGAGACTACATTGGCATTGGCGCTGGCGCTCATGGAAAGATCTCTTTCCCCGACAAAGTTACTCGCCAAGTGCGAGAGCGTCATCCAGAAACCTATATGCAAGCAATGGAATCAGCAGGCAATGCCTTGATTGAATCAAGAGACATTGAAGCAAAAGACCTTCCTTTTGAATTCATGCTCAATGTTTTACGTCTTACAGATGGCGTGGATACGACTACCTTTAGCGAACGTACTGGCCTGCCCTTAAACACCGTCTCCAAAGGTTTAGATCAAGCCAGTCAAAAAGGCTTGTTGGATTCAAATCCCACGAAACTCAAAGCGACCGAGCAAGGACTGCGCTATCTGAATAACCTGCAAGAGATGTTTCTCTAGGCTTTTAGAAGTTTACTTTCCGGTCCAGACTGGCGGCT
>JBJOJF010000012.1:0-9478 GCA_046046735.1 Pseudomonadota bacterium | reverse complement strand
TTGGCGGCGCTTTGCACCAATACCTTCAATTTCTTCTAACTGAGAAACCGTTCTTGCCTTTGCGCGTTTAGCACGCATGCCAGTAATAGCAAAACGATGAGCCTCATCACGAATCTGGGCTACGAGCAATAAGGCAGCGCTATCAATACCCAGCTCTAATGGCTGACGATCATCGGCAAATATCAGCGTCTCTAGACCTACCTTACGACCCTCACCTTTAGCCACACCCACAATCAAGCCGATGTCCATGCCAAATTCAGAAAGAACCTGCCTTGCCATTTCCACCTGGCCCTTGCCGCCATCAATCAAAATCACTTGAGGCATTTTTTCAATCGGCAACTCCTGGAAATTAGCGTAACGTCTTTGTAAAACTTGACGCATTGCCGCGTAATCATCACCCGGAGTAATGTCATTAATATTAAAACGACGGTACTCACTTGCTTGCATTGCATTCTTTGCATACACCACACAAGATGCCTGAGTAGCCTCTCCTGAGGTATGACTAATATCAAAACACTCAATACGTAGGTGCTCTAGACTTTCTAACTCAAGACCTAAGATATCCGCCAGCGCTCTTGCTCTAGCAAGTTGTCCGCCAGTTTCAACTAAACGCTTTGCAATCGCAATTTTGGCGTTACCTTCAGCCATCGATAGCCAATGACGTCTTTGACCTTGGGGTTGATGCAAGAAAGTGATTCGTTTACCCGCTTGTGCATTAAGTAGATCACGCAAACTTTCTGGTGCTGATTCTTCATCCAACCCTGCATCCAAAGGTTCAGCACCTTCCTCTGGGCTTGAAATTTCATCGGCAATTTTTTGTAACGGGTGATTGAGAATGATGACGGGAGGAATTAAATTGGTCGCTGGCCCTTCATCACTAATCTTATCTTCCAAATAATGCTGTGCAATGAACGCTTCCAGAATTTCAGCGGGCGGAGGTAATTCACCAGAGCTTGAGCGCAAGCCCTTTGGGAAATAGGCTCGATCGCCAAGATGACGCCCGCCCCGAATCATCGCCAAATTGACGCACACGACCCCCTCCATTTGCGCAACAGCAATCACATCGACATCACCTTCACCATCTGCGACGGTATCCATAGACTGTTGCTGCAATACGCTAGAGAGGTCTGCTATCCGATCTCTCAGTACCGCTGCCATTTCAAACTCCATAGCATCACTGTAGGAATGCATCTTCTTTTCAAGCTCTGAGAGCACCCGACTATGGTCCCCCTCTAAGAAGCGGGTTGCCTGAGCAACATCTTGTCCATATTGCTCGACATTCAGTCGACCTACGCAAGGCGCACTACAGCGATGAATTTGATGTAATAAACATGGGCGACTGCGATTTTTAAAGACAGAATCTTCACATGTCCTAAGACGAAAAACTTTTTGCAAGATCTGCACGCTATTGCGTACTGCCCAAGAATTGGGAAATGGCCCAAAGTAGTGATTACGCTTATCTACCTTGCCACGATATGAAGCTAGCCGTGGAAACTGATGTCCAGTTAACATCACATAGGGATAAGACTTATCATCTCGGAAGAGAATATTGAATGGCGGAGCTAGCTCCTTAATCAAATTGTTCTCTAAAATTAAGGCTTCGGTTTCTGAGCGTGTTACCGTTGTTTCATAGCGAGCAATTTTGCCCACCATGAGTTGGATACGCGGGGAAAGCTGAGTACGCTGAAAGTAACTTGAAACACGCTTTTTGAGGTTGCGCGCTTTACCGACATACAAAATGTGTCCCGCCTCATCAAAGAAGCGATATACCCCCGGCAATCCGGGTAGCCGTTTAACATCCTGCTGAAGGTTTTCAAAAAGCGAATTGCTCATGCGTTGGGATATTTTCTGTCAAATCGTAGATAACTATGGCGATGCTGGTGTTTGCTGGCGCCTAGCGAGAAGCTTAACAAGTCTTCACGGCCAAAGCGTACGTATTTTTTGCGATGATTTGCCAACCCTTAATTTACTCGCTTCCGGCGTTGACGAGAGTATCAAGCGCCAGGTAGACCTCCAGCCTTGGGAGGCTAGCTTTAGCAATCCTCGTCACCCCGTTGAAACGCCTGATGTTGTCATTGAAGCCTTTGGCTGTGAATTGCCCGAGCGCTATCTTGCAGGCTTATTGATTGCCCCCAAAAAACCTCTCATCATTAATTTGGAATACCTGACCGCCGAACCCTGGATTGTGGACTTTCATAAGAAGGCATCCCCACAAGCGCACGGAATTCCAAAATACTTTTTCTTTCCCGGCTTTCAGAGTGATGCGGGGGGCATATTGATTGACCCCGTTCCAAATTTGCACTCTACTACCGACAGTACGCCATTGAGCCTAAAGACAAGCTGGTCCAAACTGCGTCCCGACGCAAAGCGCATAAGCGTCTTTTGCTACCCAGGGGCTCCGCTTTTGAGGTGGCTTGAAGACCTTGGTAAATCTGGCGAGAACTTTGACATCATCTTGACGCATGGCCTGCTTGAGCAATTAAAGCTCAGTACTAGCCAACCCATTTCCCTACCTAACTCGATTCAACTCATCCCTATTCCATTCGTCTCTCAAGATGAATATGACTGGGTATTGACCCAATGTGATTTCAATATCGTACGTGGCGAAGACTCCTTCGTGAGAGCACAATTAGCTGGCAAGCCGTTCATATGGCACATCTACCCTCAAGAAGATCGTGCTCACGAAGTCAAGTTAGCCGCTTTTTTAGATCTCTATCTGGATGGTGCACCTCAGGAGCTCAGGCTCGCCATCATCGCCGCCATGACCTGGGCAATGCCCAGCCAATGGCTCCACCTTCTAGAGGACTGGAATAGCCATTCCAAGGCTTGGCATGCTGATTTACTTGATAAACAAGCTGATGGGGGTCTTGCAGCCCGTCTAATGGGCTTTGTAGCCTGATCTTCAGCGAAATAGGCGTTCAGGCGGTTACAATCTTGTCTTTGATAAAAATCGCAGAAAATCTACTCTGCACCCAGGAATAGCAAGATGAAAACAGCACAAGAACTCCGCGTTGGTAACGTAGTAATGATCGGCACCGATGCCATGGTCGTTTTAAAAGCCGAATACAGCCGCTCAGGCCGCAACTCTTCCGTTGTGAAAATGAAATTTAAGAACTTGTTAACTGGTGCACCTAACGAAGGTGTATTTAAGGCGGATGACAAGTTCGATGTAGTGATCTTGGATAAGAAAGAGTGCACCTACTCTTATTTCGCAGATCCAATGTATGTCTTTATGGATACTGACTACAACCAATATGAAGTTGAAGCTGAATTCATGGGTGATGCATTAAATTACCTGGAAGAAAGCATGCCATGCGAAGTAGTGTTCTACGAAGGTAAAGCACTCTCAGTAGCAATGCCTAATTCCTTGGTTCGCGAAATCATTTACACAGAACCAGCAGTTAAAGGCGATACAAGCTCTGGCAAGGTATTAAAGACTGCAAAATTAGCTACTGGCTATGAATTGCAAGTTCCTTTGTTCTGCAATACTGGTGACAAGATCGAAATCGACACTCGCACCGGCGAATATCGTAGTCGCGCTAACTAATTAGCCCTCTACTCAATTAAAAGCCCGGTAAACCGGGCTTTTTTATTTCCCAAGTGCCAGTCATAATGTCCTAACTATGACCAATACAAACTCCCCAGAAATAGCCAGGCTTAAGCCTTCTGATCTACCCCAGTTAATCGACTGTGTTCGCCGCTGTTACGGTGATAGCTACCCGAACAAAGTGATGTATGACATTGACCAATTAGAGGGAGTCATCGAAGACAAGCTGATGCATTCGGTGGTTGCCAAACTAGGCGATGGTCAGATCGTTGGGCACTGCGCCCTGACTTTTGATGGCGCTCATAATGTTTCACCTGAAGCTGGCAAGATGATGGTCGACCCGAACTTCCGAGGTCAGCATCTCGCAGAAATCATGGCGAAAGAGCGAATTGAAATCGCACAAGAACTCTCTTTGCCAGGGTTTTGGACTGAGTGTGTCACCAACCATCCATATAGCCAGCATGAAATGATTGCCTTTAATGCAAAAGAGACTGGCCTTTTCATTGGAGACACACCAGCAACCATTTCCATGAAGGGTCTGGAGAATCACCCAGATACGCGTATGTCATTACTGGCTTTTTATCTGCAATTAAATGATCGTCCACACACCATCTTTATGCCAGCAGAACATGCAGAGCATGCAAGAACATTGGTGACCGATTTAAATTTACAACGAAAAATTGTGAGCACCAATATAGCAGCCACTGGAAAAACCAGTTTTCATACTGTAATCAACTCGAATATTCAAACAGCCAATATTGCCGTTGATCGTATTGGCAATGATTTGGTTAGCGCAGTAAAACATGAACTCACTAAACTTGAGGCTCTCAATCTTGCATCCATTTACCTGGATATTCCGATTGAACAAGAAGCGGCGGCAAATGCCTATCTTGAATTAGAAAGCATTGGATTCTTCTGGGGATCTTGGATGCCCAACTTCTCAACGAAGGGCGACTCCCTAAGATTGCAAAAGATATATCAAACCGTCAACGTAGACACCATTGTTTGCGCTCGAGAACAAGGCTACAGCGTTAAAAAATTTGTTCTTTCTGAATGGGAAAGAGTTACAAAGAATTAAATAAACTCTTATTGAATTAAATTCAATTGCCTAAGCAAGCCTTTAGCATGCTGATATTCAGCTTCTTTCTGTAAATCATCCCAAGAAAGTCCTGCTGACTTAGGCATCAAGCGATTCAAGCGTTTTGCAGATCCCGATTGTTTTGCTTTGGATACTTTTAATTTAGCCAATAACTGATCAGCTAGATCCGGACGATTGCAGATCAATACCGCATCACAGCCAGCGTTGAGGGCTAACTCCGCACCCTTCACTACGGAACCAGCGACACTGGCACCTTCCATAGAGAGGTCATCACTAAATATCACGCCTTCAAATCCTAACTCCTGACGCAAGATAGAGTGCAACCAAATTTTGGAGAAGCCTGCTGGATTTTGATCTACCTTGGGGTAAATCACATGTGCCGGCATAACTGATGCCAGGCTCAGATCTAACCACTCATAAGGCTTCGCATCATCATTCAAAATTTCACTTAAAGTACGCTCATCCACCGGAATAGCGACATGAGAGTCAGCCTCAGCCCACCCGTGACCCGGAAAATGTTTGCCGCAATTGGCCATGTCAGCCAAACGCAAGCCTTCATTTAAACTTTTAGCCAGTGCGAAAGTAATTTGTGGATCACGACTAAAAGAGCGATCACCAATCACCCCGCTACGGCCGAAATCCAAGTCTAGAACTGGGGTGAAGCTAAAGTCCACGCCACAAGCGCGTAACTCAGCAGCTAGCACATAGCCGCAGGCAGTCGCAGCAGCCATCGCTTGAGCTGCAGATTCAGCGGAATGCTGCCCCTTACTTTTGACGCTCCACAATTCACCTAACTTACGCATTGCCGGAAGATGGGTGAAGCCATCTGTTCTACAGCGCTGTACTCGACCACCTTCATGATCAATTGAGATCAACACATCTGGGCGTAATTTTTTGATTTCAGTTGTGAGCTTAGTTAGCTGCTTGCGATTGGCAAAGTTTCTGCCAAATAAGATTACGCCACCCGTCAGAGGATGCAGAATACGGCGGCGATCTTCAGCATTTAACTCCAGTCCAACAACATCTAAGGTAATTGGGCCTGGGTTCATAGTTGACTTACTCATTTCATCCTCTGTATTTATTTTTGCATCACGATCACATGCGCAATCGCCATATCTTGCTCATCACTTACAGTGACCTGTGCTTCCCAATTTTTCTCTTGCATAAATTTTTCTAATGCGCCCAAATAAGAAGTTACCGGCTTACCGCTGGGTTCATTCAATGTTTGTAGTGAGCGCCAAGTCATCGGCATTCTCATGCCAAGACCAATCGCTTTTGAGAAGGCTTCTTTTGCAGCAAACCTGGTTGCCAAAAAGGCGATGCCTCGCTTATGGTTTCTAGCTAAGCGCTGCTTAAATATGACGAGCTCATCAGGACCAAGCACCTTCTCAGCCAAGCGGCCATTAGTTCGGTCATAAGCTGCCTGTAAGCGCTCAATCTGCAGAATATCTGTACCAATACCAATGATCATGTTTTATTTTTTAGTGAGTTCTTATTGGGAAGAATTTGCCCTACCCAGATCCATGAGCGCCTTCATATCGGTAATCGCTTTTTGCCAACCCTTAAATAAAGCCTCAGCAACGATTGCATGACCAATATTGAGCTCAGAAAGCTCCGCTATTGCAGCAATCGGTTGGACATTACCTTCATGTAAACCATGACCTGCATTCACTCGCAGGCCGATACGTTTGCCAAACTGAGCTGCCTTTCGAATGCGCTCAAGTTCTTGAGCTTGTTCACCACTAGATAGATCAGCATAGCGACCTGTATGCAACTCCACTACTGTGGCACCAACATCTTTTGCAGCTTGAATTTGATTTTCTTCAGGGTCAATGAATAGCGATACTCGAATGCCTGCGTCTTTAAGACGGGTAGTCGCCGCCTTCACTGCATCAAAATATCTCAAGACGTCCAAACCACCTTCAGTGGTGACCTCTTCCCGTTTCTCAGGAACGAGACAAACATCGTGCGGCTTCACTTGACAGGCAATATCAATCATCTCTGGAGTTACAGCGCACTCTAAATTCATACGCGTCTGAATCAGGGGGCGTAATGCCAATAAGTCAGCGTCTTTAATATGACGACGATCTTCACGCAAGTGCAAAGTAATAAGATCGGCACCCGCCTCCTCAGCCAAACGAGCGGCCCTCAAAGGATCGGGATAGACAGTGCCACGTGCATTACGCAAGGTAGCTACGTGATCAATATTAATGCCGAGTTCTAGCTTAGTCATGACAGTAGATTACTAGATTTTCTTAAGATCAATCAAAATCTGACGCGTCGTCAGGACCTGATCTTGGAGATGCAAGCCAAGCAAGAAACGCATCAGCTGCTTACTTTCAGAAAGGGTTTCTGCGCTAGAAAAATCACCAGCAGCAATAGCCAAAAGCGAGCGGCCACTTAAAACGGGCCAATGACCGGGGTCATCACCTTGAGCGGGTCGCACACCGCGCTCTGGTTGATATACATATTGCTCCTCTGAATTGGGGGCCTGATTGGTTTCAACACAACGATCTAAGGCTGCAGCGTAACCAGTCTCTTGCAGTAGAGTTAACTCAAAGGGGCGCAGAATTTCCTCTAGGCCCTTAGATTCAAATTCAAGATTCGATAAAGCAGAAATCGTATTGGTGTAGTGATCGTAGAGTTTTTCGTACTCATCTTCACGAGCTAGAAATTTCACCAGCAACTCATTGAGATAAAAGCCGCATAAGAGCGCATCTCCAACTAGGGAAGGTGTGCCACCAACCCATTCAGACTTGGTCAGGGTTCGTAATTCAGATTTACCGCTCCAGGAAACCAGTAAGGGTTGAAAGCGTTGCAATACCGGACGCAGCGTGGAGTGCGGGCGCTTAGCACCCTTGGCAATTAAGGCCATACGGCCATATTGACGGGTGAAAACATCTAGGATTAAGCTCGTTTCCTTGTAGGGAATACTGTGCAATACAAAAGCGGGTTCGTCAGCAACACGAATCGAGGCCATGAATAATTACTCTAAGCCCTGTGCCCGTAACTCAGCGCGATCATCAGCCCAACCACGCTTTACTTTGACCCAAGTTTCCAAAAACACCTTACCGTCAAAAAGCTTTTCCATATCAATACGGGCATCAGTTGAGATCTTCTTCAGTCTCTCACCCTTAGCACCAATAATCATGGCTTTATGACTATCGCGATCGACCAAAATCGTCGCAGCGATACGGCGCATCTTGCCATCCATCTTGAACTGATCAATTACTACTGTGCTGGTATACGGGAGCTCTTCACCAGTAAAGCGGAAGACCTTTTCACGGAGAATTTCAGCTGCCAAGAAACGCTCGCTGCGATCAGTGATCGTTTCGCCGTCGTAGACTGCCGGTGCCTCCGGCAAGTAGCCCTCAAGCACATCTAATAATCGTTCAATATCTCCAGGACTCTTAGCGCTCATCGGAACGATTTCAGCAAACTCACACTTCTGATCCTCATGGCCGCCTAACTCGCTCCAGGGCTGGCTCATCTCTTTCATGAAATTGAGTAGCGCCTGGTCACGCTCAGATGGAGTCTGAAAACGGCTGTTAAACAAGTCTAGTTTGTTGAGCACAAGCACCACTGGTAAATCATTTGGCAGCAAGCGAAGTACTTTCTTATCATCCTCACCAAAATACCCTGCCTCAACCACAAAACAAGCCACGTTGACATCTTGCAGGGCAGTCGTCACTGTGCGGTTGAGAGCTTTGTTTAATGTATTCATCAAACGCGTTTGAAAGCCTGGTGTATCAATGAAAATAAACTGGGCTTCTTCGCGATTCTGAATTCCTAAAATGCGATGGCGCGTTGTTTGCGCCTTACGTGAAGTAATGCTGATCTTTTGACCAACCAAAGCATTTAACAGGGTGGATTTGCCCATATTGGGACGCCCCACGATGGCGATGGTGCCGCATCTAAACACGATTAGCCCTTCAGCTTAAGATTTAACTGCTCTTCGGTCGCCACTTTTTTCGCTGCATTCTTTTTAGCTGACCGGGTCTTTTTAGGCTTACCTAATGCCTGTGGCAAGGCTTTGAGTGCGGCTATTAAAGCGATCTTCGCGGCCGCCTGCTCTGCAGCACGTCGAGACGCGCCCTCACCTTTAACTGATACCTTGAGGTTTGGTATTAAACACTCCACCTCAAATTGCTGATTATGGGCTGCGCCACTGGTGCCCGTAACGTTATAAGTAGGCAATGGCAATTGATAACTTTGTAAACACTCTTGCAGCAAAGTCTTATCGTCTTTACCCAAGGTTTTGGGATCGACGTTTGCCAAAATGATGGAATAGAGTTTGCGCAAACAAGCCTTAGCAGCATCAAATCCGCCATCTAAAAATATTGCGCCAGTAACTGCTTCAAGAGTGTCAGCCAAGATGGATGGGCGGCGGAAACCACCGCTCTTCAACTCACCCTCACCTAAACGAAGGTAGTCTGATAGCGATAGTGTTTGAGCAATCTCGTAGAGCGCCTGCTGCTTGACTAAGTTTGCCCGTACGCGAGAAAGATCACCCTCATCTAGATCTGAGTAACGCTCATAGAGCATTTCGGCGACAACGCAATTAAGAATAGAGTCACCTAAAAACTCAAGGCGCTCATTATTCTTCTTGCTATGACTGCGATGCGTAAGAGCTTGATTGAGTAGCTCTAGTTTTTTAAACGTGTAGCCTAGTTGCGCTTGCAGCGGTGCGGTTTCGATAGCGGCGCGGGCATTCATGGTCTTATTCGAAGCCGCCAATGCGACCTAGATTCCCAAGATTCAACCAAACAAAAAAGGCTCTACCTACGATATTTTTATCCGGTACAAACCCCCAGTAACGAGAGTCAGCACTG
>JBJOJF010000011.1:0-2994 GCA_046046735.1 Pseudomonadota bacterium | reverse complement strand
CCTTTTACTTTTTCTAAGCGAGTGGAATACCAAGTTGGATCTTGCGCTAATTTATTTTTGATCGCAGCAAAAAGAATAGTTTCTTCTTCGCTCGTTGGATGATTCAAGCAAGCCTGATCTTTCTCAGCACGCGCACCAAGATGCAACAACAAAGTAGCATCGCCACCGTCGTCCAAAATCATATTGGTGAAGCCGCCATCAGCCCACTCAAAAATACGGTGGGTGTAATCCCAGTATTGCTCAAGGGTTTCACCCTTAATCGCAAACACTGGTGTGCCGTTTGCAGCAATCGCAGCAGCAGCATGATCTTGGGTTGAGAAAATATTGCAAGAAGCCCATTGCACTTCAGCACCAAGAGCCTCAAGGGTCTCAATCAATACTGCAGTTTGAATGGTCATGTGCAAAGAACCTGTAATGCGCGCGCCGCGCAATGGTTGCTGCGCTGCGAACTCGTCGCGAATCGCGATGAGGCCTGGCATTTCAGTTTCGGCAATAGCGATTTCTTTACGACCAAAGTCAGCCAAAGAAATATCGGCAATAGCGCAACGAGTTGCTACAAATTGATTTAAATCGGAAACGGTACTCATGAATGCTCCAGCTAAATACGATCCAATGCCGGAGTAGGAACTCGCTAGCCATTGAATCATGGGTTAGCGAGCGCGGTTGCAATTAGCAAATTCCGTTTAGGAACCCACTCCCTTCAAGCCTGGGGAAATACTGGGTCTCAGCATTCCTTGCAACGCTCCTTGAAGGTATGGCGAAATTGTAATCAATTTCGCCATATTTCGCCTCAATACAACTCGATACTGCAAATTTACTACTTAGGATGCAGCTTATAGTCCCGCAGCTGCACGCAAAGCAGGGGCCTTATCGCATTGTTCCCAAGTAAATTCTGGCTCTTCGCGACCAAAGTGACCATAAGCAGCCGTCTTGCGATAAATCGGACGCAAGAGGTTCAACATCTTGACGATGCCTTTTGGACGCAAGTCAAAGTGCTCAGATACTAATTGGGCAATCTTCTCGTCAGAGATCTTGCCAGTTCCAAAAGTACTTACCATCACTGAAGTTGGCTTAGCTACACCGATTGCATAAGAGATCTGAATCAAGCACTTGCTTGCCAATCCAGCGGCAACCACGTTCTTCGCAACATAACGACCAGCATAAGCAGCAGAACGGTCAACCTTAGAAGGATCTTTACCAGAGAAAGCGCCACCACCGTGAGGAGCTGCACCGCCGTAAGTGTCCACAATAATTTTGCGACCAGTTAAACCACAATCGCCTTGTGGACCACCGATAACAAAACGTCCTGTTGGATTAACCAAGAAGTTGATTGCGCCTTTAATCAAATGTTTAGGCAATACTGGTTTGATAATTTCTTCAATAACCGCTTCACGTAATTTCTCAAGAGAAATATCTTCATCATGCTGAGTAGAAAGCACTACGGTATCAATAGAATCAGGCTTGCCATCTACATAGCGCAATGTCACTTGTGACTTCGCGTCAGGGCGTAGCCAGTTCAAACGGCCATCACGACGCAGTTGAGATTGACGCTCTACCAAACGATGGGACAAATGAATCGGTAAGGGCATGAGCTCAGCAGTTTCATCACAGGCATAACCAAACATCAAACCTTGGTCACCAGCACCTTGATCAAGCCCGTCATCATGCGCCTTATCAACACCTTGAGCGATATCTGGGCTTTGCTTGTCATAAGCAACTAATACTGCACAGCCTTTGTAGTCAATACCGTAATCAGTATTGTCGTAACCGATTTCACGCAATGTATTGCGTGCCACTTGGATGTAATCGACGTTGGCATTGGTAGTAATTTCACCAGCGAGCACTACTAAGCCGGTATTACACAAAGTTTCTGCAGCAACACGTGCTGTTGGATCTTGCGCCAAGATGGCATCCAAGATGGAATCAGAAATTTGGTCCGCTACTTTATCGGGGTGACCTTCAGAAACGGATTCTGAGGTGAAGAAGTAATCATTTGCCATTGCATATTCCCTTAAAAATTAACACGATCTATGGGACAACTCGACGTGCCAGGAACTACAACGGCGACGCTTTAGCAGAATTTTTGAATCGCCCTGCAAGTTGTCTTAACTCAGCGATGGTGAAATTCTATCTGAAAAGCAGTCAATTGGGCAACACAGCTCAAAATCCACACACCTAGAGCGGCATTGAATATCATTAGAGGGTGCGAAAACTCCTACTTAAGCTCTGTCTCAATGCCATTGCCGTACTCCCCCTTGGGCTTGTCCAGCTGATTGGGGCTTTTTTGGGCATGCTTGCTTATGTTGGCTCAAAAAAATATCGTTCGCTTTTTCGCCCCCAATATGAGGCCGTAGTTTCCGCCAGAGGCTTGCCGCTCAAACTATGGTCGGCAGTACGTGCTTCTGGAATGCTGTTTTCTGATAGCTTGTGGATCTGGCGTAATCCTCAAAAAGCGCTCACATTGGTTGAGGTCCAGAATTGGGATTTAGTAGAGGCTGCTATTGGCGAAGGTCATGGCCTGGTTATGCTTACCCCCCATCTGGGTGGCTTCGAAATTATTCCCCGCGTACTGGCCCAACATTTTCCTGCGACCATTCTGTATCGACCTTCCCGCCAAGAATGGCTCAATGAAGTTGTCGAAGCCGGTCGAGCCTACCCCAATATGCACTTTGTTCCGACCAACCTCAATGGCGTGCGTCAAATGACTCGTGCACTTACCCGTGGCGAGGCGATCGGCATTCTTCCAGATCAAGTGCCTAGTGGTGGCGAGGGAGTGTGGGTACCATTCTTTGGACGTCCAGCTTACACAACACCCTTACCTGCTCGACTTGCTAATCGCAATCACACGCCAGTAGTGATGTTCACCGCTAAACGTAAGGCGATTGGGGCAGGATGGCTTATGCAAGCAACCCGCCTTGCACCTTTATCTGAAGATCCGAATATCGCCGCTGCCGAACTGAATGTTGCGATAGAAAATGCTGTTCTTGTTGCACC
>JBJOJF010000010.1:0-3799 GCA_046046735.1 Pseudomonadota bacterium | reverse complement strand
CTGACTTTAATAAGCCTTGGGTTTCAATCAGAACATCATAAGAAACTTGTTGCAGATCTTTTTTGAATGAAAAAAATTGCTTCCATGTATCGATCGAGAAAATACTCTTTTTCCAGCGACGTAAACCAAATGGAATAATGCGATCAATTCCTCTGAAGCCATCCCTGGAAAGTAAGGGCTTAAGTAAGTGAACATACCCCTCCTCCACCACCCAATCAATTTGTGCTTCCGGATAGCGTGCACGTAAATCCCAAACAATCGGCAGATTATGTAGAACGTCTCCTAGGGAGGAGAGCTTTACCAATAATATTTTGGGATGAGCAGTCAAGGTTGGATTCAAAGATGTACTAACTAGAACTTGGGGGCCATATCCCAAGAGAGGCCTGCCAAATCCTTAGCATTCATATTGGGGGCTATGTCTTGCGGCAAGGGCCACTTGATTCCCACAGCGGAATCATTCCAAGACAAACATACTTCACTTTGAGGGTGATAGTAATCAGTAGTTTTATACAGAAACTCAGCAGTTTCAGATAACACCAAGAAGCCATGCGCAAAACCAGCAGGAATCCACATCTGCTTGCGGTTCTCGGCACTTAACTCAACACCCACCCACTTACCGTATGTAGGTGAATCATTGCGTATATCTACCGCTACATCAAAGACGCTACCAGCAACTACTCGGACCAACTTTCCTTGAGCATGCTCCAGCTGATAATGCAGTCCGCGCAAAGTCCATTGCCGAGAGAAGGAGTGATTATCTTGAACAAAGCGGGCATCTAGAGCGGTCGCAACAGAAAAATCTTGGGCATTAAAAGATTCTGTAAACCAACCGCGCTCGTCGCCAAATACTTTTGGCTCAATCACGAGTACATCAGGAATACTCGTCGGGGTAACTTGTAACTTTAAGGGTGTACTCATCCAATATTCTTCTTATGCGATAAAGAAATCGGCTGAGCAGAATTATTTAGCTCATTGAGGATGCGCTTTAAATATTGCCCATAGGTATTCTTACTTAATTGAGAGGCGACTTTTTCTACCGCTTCAGCAGTAATCCAACACTGACGGTAGGCAATCTCTTCAGGGCAAGCAACCATAAGACCTTGACGCTTTTGCAATGTTGCAATAAATCCAGCAGCATCAAGCAAAGAATCGTGTGTACCCGTATCCAACCAAGCAAATCCTCGTCCCATGATTTCGACATTTAATTCATTCTTAGTGAGATAAGCGCGGTTGATATCAGTAATTTCTAGTTCGCCACGGGCGCTTGGCCTGATGGATGCAGCAATATCACAAACTTGGTTATCGTAAAAATACAGGCCTGTGACTGCATAGTTACTTCTTGGAGTAATGGGCTTTTCTTCAATCGAAAGGGCTTTAAAGTCCTTGTCAAACTCAACCACACCATAACGCTCTGGATCGGTCACATGGTAGGCGAACACAGTGGCGCCAATATTTCGATGATTGGCACTATTTAGCTGATCAACTAATTCATGGCCATAAAAAATATTGTCCCCAAGCACCAATGTACTTGGATGATTGCCAACGAAATTTTTTCCTAAAGTGAATGCTTGTGCCAAGCCATCCGGGGAAGGTTGAACACAGTACTGAATATTCAAACCCCACTGCGAACCATCACCTAACAATTCTGCAAAACGTGGGGTATCGTGCGGCGTAGAGATCAACAAAATATCCCGAATACCCGCAAGCATGAGTGTTGTTAAGGGGTAGTACACCATGGGCTTGTCATACACAGGCATCAGTTGCTTCGATACGGCCTGAGTAACAGGGTACAGCCGTGTACCTGAACCCCCTGCCAATATGATGCCTTTACGACTTAAGTTGTTTACCGCCATAGGTGCTTTCTAGATAAGTCCATTATTTGCCAGACGGGTGACATAGGCTTTAACGCCTTCTTCCCACGGTCGACTGAATTGCTCCAATTTTGACATATCCTGCCGCCCTCCCAAGCTCAGAAGAAGCTTATCTGTGGACATTCGAGAGTTCATGGGTCTGGGAGCGGGTAAAGGGTATTCGGTTGCCATGATGGGTCGAATATTTCCAGGCGCCACCTTTAATTGAACGCCCGCATCCAGCGCAGACTGCACAGCTAAGCAAGCCAAGCCATACCAAGTCGTTTCGCCCATAGGAACAGCATGGTAAATGCCCGACGGGAATGGATGGAGCTCCAGATTTGGATTGCAAACAAAATCCAAGCTCACCTGTGCTAACCAGTCTGCACTAGTTGGCACTCCGTATTGATCATCGATGATCTGAAGCGCTTCTCGCTCTTTGGCTAGTCGCAGGATCGTACGAATGAAATTCCCACCATCGCCATATACCCAGCTTGTCCTGAAGATGGCATAGTGACCAAGACCTCCACTGGAAGCAAACGCTTTAGCTATCGCCTCTTCACCAGCCGCCTTACTTTTTCCATAGACGCCAAGCGGATTACGTAAATCATCCTCTAAGTAGAAGCCGTATTTCTCACCATCAAAAACATAGTCAGTTGAATAATGTAAAAAGCATGCGCCCTTGCTCGCCGCATACTGCGCCATAAGCTCTGGCGCTCTCGCATTGATTGCAAACGCCAGATCAGGCTCGCCCTCAGCCTTATCTACAGCCGTATAAGCAGCTGCATTAATAATGAGATTCGCATTACTCTTGACCAAGAGTGCATTGAGCGCAACTACATCAGTGAGATCGCATTGCTCACGCCCAATAAATTGAATCGCCGGGGGAGTTTTTAAGCTCTCCGCTAAATTGGTAAGCAAGCCATTAAAAGCTTTACCTAATTGTCCGTCTTTACCAAATACCAGAATATTCATGGCTAGCTAAATAGCGATTAGTTGTACTGCTTCTGCAGCCAATCCCGATAGGAGCCGCTAACAACGCCCTCTACCCAAACTGGATTTTCCAAATACCATTGGACTGTTTTGCGAATGCCGCTATCAAAAGTTTCTGCTGGGCGCCAGCCTAATTCACGCTCGATCTTGCTTGCATCAATAGCATAGCGGCGATCATGCCCGGGACGATCCTTCACAAATGTAATCTGCTCAGCATAAGACTTACCGTCCGCGCGAGGCTTCAACTCGTCCAAAATATTGCAAATGGTTTTCACCACATCAATATTGGCCTTTTCATTCCATCCGCCGATGTTATAAGTTTCACCCAATTTTCCCTTTACTAAAACTTCAGCAATAGCAGTGCAATGATCGCCAACATAGAGCCAATCTCGAATTTGCTGTCCATCACCATAAATAGGCAATGGCTTGCCATTCAAGGCATTCAGAATCACCAAAGGAATTAACTTTTCTGGAAAATGATAGGGTCCGTAATTATTGGAACAATTAGTAGTGAGAACTGGAAAACCATAGGTATGAAACCAGGCGCGTACTAAATGATCTGAAGCTGCCTTTGATGCCGAATAAGGACTATTAGGCTCATAAGAATTACGCTCTGTAAATGCAGGATCAGTCAAAGAAAGAGAGCCATAAACTTCATCGGTTGAAACATGATGGAAACGGAACTGCTCTTTTTCAGAGCTATCTAGATCATTCCAATATTGCCTTGCACACTCCAACAAATTGAATGTGCCCAAGATATTGGTTTGTACAAATTCTGCTGGGCCATGAATCGAGCGATCGACATGGCTCTCTGCTGCAAAATTAATAATGGCCCTAGGTCGATACTTATTAAGTAATTTGGTAATTAAATCTTTATCACCAATATCGCCATGTACAAATACATGACGCTCATCATTTTTCAAAGAGTCTAAGGTAGCTAGATTGCCGGCATAGGT
>JBJOJF010000009.1:0-15093 GCA_046046735.1 Pseudomonadota bacterium | reverse complement strand
GCTGCCGCAGCTAAAAGAAAGGCTAGGAGGCTATAATCGGTTTTTGCGACTAGGGGTTTTGCATGCGACTCATTCAAAAAGCACTCACTTTTGACGATGTGCTCCTCGTACCGGCCTATTCTTCGGTACTTCCTCGGGATGCCAGCTTGGCAAGTAAGTTAACTCGAGATATTTCACTCAATACACCGCTGGTATCTGCTGCTATGGATACCGTTACGGAAGGTCGATTGGCGATTGCCATGGCCAGCGAAGGCGGAATTGGAATTATTCATAAGAATCTCAAGCCTGCTGAACAGGCTCGAGAGGTAGCCAAAGTAAAGCGCTACGAGTCCGGTGTTCTGCGTGATCCAATCACCATTGCTCCAGACATGACCTTGCGTCAAGTCATTCAACTTTCTCGTGAACATGGTTTCTCAGGATTTCCTGTTCTCACCGGTAAAGAAGTAGTTGGCATCATTACTAATCGTGACTTGCGATTCGAAGAAGATCTCGATGCTCCAGTAAAAACCAAAATGACTCCACGCGAGCGTTTGATTACCGTTAAAGAGGGTTGCTCATTAGAAGAAGCAAAGCGTTTAATGAGTCAACATCGCTTAGAGCGTGTTCTCGTTGTCAATGACAAATTTGAGTTACGCGGTTTAATCACCGTAAAAGATATTCTGAAGGCTACCGAACATCCAAACGCTTGCAAAGATAGCGAAGGTAAGTTGCGAGTTGGTGCGGCCGTTGGCGTTGGTCCTGATAATGATGAGCGCATTGAGCTATTAGTGCGTGCAGGTGTTGACGTAGTCGTAGTAGATACCGCTCATGGCCATAGTCAGGGCGTATTAGATCGCGTCAAATGGGTTAAGAAAAATTATCCCCACGTGCAAGTAATTGGCGGCAATATCGCTACTGGTGATGCTGCTAAAGCTTTGGCTGATCATGGCGCTGATGGCGTTAAGGTTGGTATCGGACCAGGTTCAATTTGTACTACTCGTATTGTTGCTGGTGTGGGCGTTCCTCAAATCACAGCGATTGTGAATGTAGCTAACGCGCTCAAGGGCACGGGTATTCCGCTTATTGCCGATGGTGGCGTACGTTACTCCGGTGACGTTGCTAAAGCTTTGGCTGCCGGTGCAAGTTCAGTAATGATGGGTGGCATGTTTGCCGGTACCGAAGAGGCGCCTGGTGAGGTGTTCTTGTACCAAGGTCGCTCTTATAAGAGCTACCGCGGTATGGGATCTTTAGGTGCGATGGCTGATGGTTCTGCAGATCGCTATTTCCAGAGTGATATCAGCGCTGCAAATGCGGAGAAGCTCGTTCCTGAAGGTATTGAAGGTCAGGTGCCTTACAAAGGTAGCGTCCTTGCGATCTTGCATCAACTCACTGGAGGAATTCGTTCTTCGATGGGTTATTGCGGATGCAAGACGATCGATGAACTTCATGAGAAAGCCAATTTTGTGGAAATCACTTCAGCGGGTGTGCGCGAGTCGCACGTGCATGATGTGAAGATCACTAAGGAAGCGCCAAATTACCACATTGATTAAGACTTAGATTAAGGCAGCTTCTTTCGTGCACGACAAAATACTGATTCTGGACTTTGGTTCACAAGTTACTCAACTGATTGCAAGACGTGTGCGTGATGCCCGCGTGTACTCTGAAATTCATCCATACGATTGTGATCCAGAGTTCATTCGCAAGTTTATTCAGGAGCAGGGTGGTAAAGGCATCATTCTCTCGGGCGGACCAAGCTCTGTTACCGAGGAAGGTAGCCCACGTGCACCACAAATCGTTTTTAAATTAGGTGTTCCTGTTCTCGGCATTTGCTACGGTATGCAAACGATGGCAACCCAACTGGGTGGCGCAGTGGCTTCTGCCGAATCTCTTGGTAAGGCCCGTGAGTTTGGTTACTCTGAGGTGCGTGCCCATGGCCATACTGACTTACTTAAAGGCATTCAAGATTTTTCTACGAGTGAGGGTCACGGCATCCTTAAGGTCTGGATGAGTCACGGAGATTCAGTTACAACATTGCCGCCTGCTTTCAAGCTAATGGCTTCTACTGAGTCCTGCCCCATTGCAGGCATGGCTGATGAAGCGCGCCGTTTCTATGCATTCCAGTTTCACCCTGAGGTAACACACACTATCCAGGGTACGGCGATCTTAGAGCGCTTTGTCCATCAAATTTGCGCATGCAAACCAGATTGGGTGATGGGCGATTACATTGCTGAAGCTGTTGAAAATATTCGCAAACAAGTTGGCGACGAAGAAGTTATTTTGGGTCTATCGGGCGGCGTTGACTCTAGCGTCGCAGCCGCACTAATCCATCGCGCAATTGGCGACCAGCTCACTTGTGTTTTTGTTGACCATGGACTGCTTCGTTTAAACGAAGGCGACATGGTGATGGAAATGTTCGCACGCAATCTAGGTGTGAAAGTGATTCGTGTAGATGCCAAAGAAAAGTTCATGTCTGAGCTTGCTGGTGTTGCTGATCCAGAAGCTAAACGAAAAATCATTGGTAAGGAATTCGTAGAGATATTCCAAAGTGAGTCTGGCAAGATTCAAAATGCCAAGTGGCTTGCTCAAGGAACCATTTACCCGGACGTGATTGAGTCTGCTGGTAAGGGCAAGAAGGGCGCGCATACGATTAAGAGTCACCATAATGTTGGCGGCTTACCAGAAGATATGCATCTCAAATTGCTTGAGCCATTACGTGAGCTCTTTAAAGATGAAGTGCGTGAGTTGGGTGTTGCTCTTGGTCTGCCGCGTGAGATGGTGTATCGCCATCCATTCCCAGGGCCTGGTCTTGGTGTGCGTATCTTAGGTGAGGTGAAGTCTGAATTTGCAAGTTTGCTTCAACGTGCTGATGCGATTTTTATCGAAGAGTTGCGCAACACGATTGATGAAGCGAGTCAAAAATCCTGGTACGACCTCACTAGCCAAGCTTTTGCAGTGTTCTTGCCAGTGAAATCCGTTGGTGTCATGGGTGATGGTAGAACTTATGAATATGTGGTTGCGCTGCGCGCAGTACAAACACAGGACTTCATGACGGCTCATTGGGCGCATTTACCTCATGAACTGCTTGGCAAAGTTTCCAATCGCATCATTAATGAAGTCCGCGGCATCAACCGCGTGGTCTACGACATTAGCGGAAAACCACCAGCAACTATTGAGTGGGAGTAGACGCTTTTAGTCTACAACCCCTCATGCTTGAATTACGAGAAACTGCCCTCGCAATATTAGCAAGCGTTGATGCGCAATCTAAGGTAGATGGTCTGCAGCAGCTCTTTGAAGATTATCAGCAGCAGCATATTGCTTTAGATCTTTCTCGCACCTTTGAGTTTGCAAATCTCTCCTTGCCGGGAAGGCCGGAGAAGCCGGCTTTAGTCGCGCCAAAGTTAGTCCCAAAAAGAAAAATGGATACCGTTGAGGGTAGGGCAATTCTCTGGCACTCCCTTGCTCATATTGAATTTAATGCGATGAACCTTGCGCTGGATGCAATCTGGCGTTTTCCAAACATGCCTCAGGCGTATTACGAGGATTGGCTTAAGGTGGCAAAAGAAGAGTCATATCACTTCAGTTTAATTAATCAGCATTTGCAATCGTTTGGATTTTCTTATGGCGATTTTCCTGCTCACAATAGTTTGTGGGAGATGGTGGAGAGAACAACGGATGCCGTGATTGCCAGAATGGCGCTAGTGCCCAGAACAATGGAGGCAAGAGGTCTTGATGCCGTCCCTGAAATTCGGGATCGCTTTAAACAAATTAAAGACAGTAAGGCTGTTGAAATTCTGGAAATCATTCTTCGCGATGAAATTGGCCATGTGTTGGTTGGCAACCGTTGGTTTAATTATTTATGCGACAAAGAGAATCTATCGCCAGTAAATACGTATCGTGAATTGGCGAAGCAATACCGCGCTCCTACTTTGCGGGGACCATTCAATATTGGAGCTCGCCAGCAGGCTGGCTTTACCGAAGAAGAGTTAAGCCTGTTGGAATCCATGGGTGATAAACAATCGATTGCCTATCACTAGCATGAAAATCCTGAGTCTCATTCCGCCGATGACGCAGCTCAATACGCCGTATCCGTCTACGGCTTATTTGACTGGCTTTCTCAGATCGCGAGGAATAGATGCCGTGCAAGAAGATCTCGCACTGGCATTAGTTCTAGGGTTTTTTACACCTAGCGGCTTAGAGGAAATTCAGAGTGAGGCCTTAGCGCTCTCTGAGGAGAGTCGTAGTGCCAGCGTCAATTACTTTTTGGACTATTTTTCGGATTATCAAGACACGATTACCTCTGTTATCGCTTTTCTGCAAGGGCGCGATAGTACAGTTGCACACCGCATTAATAGTCGCACCTTCTTGCCAGAGGGGCCGCGCTTTGCCTCTCTCGATGCTTTTGATGAAGAGGAGGGCGGTGATTCTTTAAATTGGGCTTTCGGTGCTCTAGGATCTCAAGATCGTGCACGTCATTTAGCGACGCTTTATCTTAATGACTTATCGGATGTATTGCGTGATGCAGTTGATGAGCGATTTGAGTTTGTTCGTTATGCTGAATCCTTGGCTAGTAGTCAGCCCACGTTCACTCCCTTGGCTGAGGCTCTGGCGGCTGAACCGACTTTGATGGATTGCCATCTTCAAGATCTAACAAAAAATTCAATTGAACGACACCAGCCCAAACTGGTGTTGTTATCAGTGCCATTTCCTGGTGCTATGTACGCTGCACTGAGAATTGCTCAAACTATAAAAGCGCATTACCCGGAGATTAAGATTGGTTTGGGTGGTGGCTACGTTAATACTGAATTGCGTGATCTATCAGATCCTCGAATATTTGATTTTGTCGACTTCATCACCCTTGATTCTGGTGAGAGGCCTTTGTTATCGCTCATCGAACATCTTGCCGGCAAGCGTTCGGTAGAGCGTCTAGTACGAACCTTTATTCGGACTGCTGAAAATGAAGTGCGCTATCTCAATTGGCAGGAGCCTGATATCCCATTTGAGGAGGTTGGAACGGCTACCTGGGCTGGCTTACCTTTGGGATCTTATTTATCGCTCTTAGATATGCTTAATCCAATGCATCGTCTTTGGAGTGACGGTCGCTGGAATAAGCTTACTGTTGCTCACGGTTGCTATTGGAAAAAATGCAGCTTTTGTGATGTGAGTCTGGATTACATTTCTCGTTATGAGACAGCTTCGGCCAGTCTATTGGTCGATCGTATCGAGGCTATTGTTGCTGAGACTGGTCAGACCGGTTTTCATTTTGTAGATGAAGCTGCCCCACCTAAAGCATTGAAAGCTTTAGCCGAGGAGTTGATTCGTCGCAAGGTAATGATTTCCTGGTGGGGCAATATTCGTTTTGAAAAGACCTTCACACCTGAACTTTGTGAATTGTTAGCTCGCAGTGGTTGTATAGCGATGTCTGGTGGCTTAGAGGTCGCCTCTGACCGGCTTCTTGATCTCATGAAAAAAGGCGTTTCCATTAGTCAGGTTGCCCAAGTTACGAAAGGTTTTTCTGACGCCGGAATTTTGGTACACGCTTATTTAATGTATGGCTTTCCTACACAAACTGCTCAAGAAACAGTGGATGCCCTAGAGTATGTCCGTCAGTTATTTGAAACTGGCTGCATCCAGAGTGGATTTTTTCATCGTTTCACTTGTACTGTTCATTCTCCCGTGGGGTTAGACCCAGCAGCTTATGGCATTGAGCTGGTGCCTTTGCCCCCCACGACTTTTGCAAAGAATGATGTGTCCTTTATCGATCCTACCGGGGTAGATCATGATCAGTTAGGGCTTGGTCTAAAGAAGGCAATCTATAACTATATGCATGGCGTAGGATTTGAGGCGAAGGCTCATGAGTGGTTTGAGCTTCCGAATATCCCTAAAGCTTCAGTACCGCGAAATAAGATAGCCAAAATTTTGGGGTATGTATAAACTTTCTGTATGTGCCAGCATTGACAGTCCCCACCTAAACTAGGTCTTTTTATGAATTTATCCCGTCGAACTTTTATAACTACTGCCGCATTAGCACCGGTTGCCTGTGGTGGCCTCTCCTATGAGCATGGCATTCCTGTGGCACAACCAATACCATTGCCTGCCGTACGCCCCCCAGAGCTTGGCCAGGAATGGACGTACATTAAAAAAGATGCATTTAATGGAAAAATTGTAGATGTAATTACGGAGCGAGTGGCCAGTCTGAAGCCGACAATTACCATCGAGCGATCTACCGCTGATGGCATGAGGTTACCGAGTGAAATTCAGACTTCCTGGGGTATGGTTGCAACTGACCCGCAGTGGTACCGCCTGCTCGATTTCAGTCCGTCCTTGCCGCTATGGCCAGAACAACTTTCAAGTACCTGGTCAAAGCAATTTAAGACTAAATATAGTATTGCCGGCTATTCTGAATCGAGAATGGATTGGCTGGAGTACATGGGTGCGCAGGGTTGGGAAAAAATTACTGTTCCTGCAGGTGGGTTCGTCGCACTTCGTTTTCAGACCCTGATTAATTTTCAGAGCGACGATCCCAATAAGGTAGACTGCGTTCGTAAAGAAACTATCTGGTTTGCACCACAGATTGGTCGATGGGTTGCCAGAGAGGCCTCTGGTTCTTATCAAATTCAATCCCAAATTGGCGCGGTGCTTTTGGAGGATAGTTATCAGTGGCAGCTTAGCTCTTACAAATGAAACAAATACAAATCTTTTTCTTAGTATTACTGTCAAGCTTATTGACGGCATGTATTCCTGGACAATCTTATCCAGGTGGCACAACACTTCCGCAGCCAGTAAATCCGCCACAAGTTCGTGCACCTCAAGTTGGTCAGCAGTGGGTTTACAACGTACGCAATGTCTTCAATCGAGAAATTGTTGATGTGGTTACTGAAACTGTCGTAGCAGTCGGCCCACAAGTGCGTATTGAGCGTAATAGCATTAAGGTCGGGCGTTTGCCTGATGAGATTCAGCAGCCCTGGGGATATATTCTTCAGGACCCTCATTGGAATCCACCGCAAAAATTTATTAAGCCGATGCCTTTGTGGCCTGAGAAACTAGTTGAGGGATGGTCGGGCTCTTATCGCAATCGCTACCAGGTAGTGGGCTATCCTGATTTCGATTATTACTGGGGTTTAAATATCAATGTGTTGCGTTGGGAGCGTATTACTGCTCCAGCTGGCACATTCAATGTCATCGTATATCGCAATGAGATGCCATTCTTTACCAGCAATGATTTCTCTCGGTACGCCAATATACGCAATGAAGATGTCTGGTTTTCCCCTGAAATTGGTCGATGGGTCATTCGTCGCAGCTCTGGGCAGTATTTGTGGCCTGGTATGGCTGGATGGGCAGAAGCGCTTTGGGAGGATTACCTCGAGTGGGAGCTTGTGTCCTGGAAGTAAGCAAAGAGCTAAAATTAGCACTTAGCTATGTATACCGTTAAAGAACTCTTTCCAACCCTACAGGGTGAAGGTGCGCACTCAGGTCGCGCAGCGGTATTTTGTCGTTTTGCTGGATGCAATCTTTGGAGTGGTCGCGAGGAGGATCGCGCTTCAGCGGTTTGTCAATTTTGTGACACTGACTTTGTGGGAAGTGATGGCGCTGGTGGTGGTAAGTTTGAATCGGCCTCGCTATTGGCCGATACCATTGAGGCGGTTTGGGTTAGTACATCAGCTGGACCACAGCAACGATATGTAGTCTTTACTGGCGGTGAGCCGTTGCTTCAGTTAGACGCCGCATTGATTGATGCCTTGCATGCTAAAGGGTTTGAGATCGCCATTGAAACCAACGGGACGATTAAAGTACCAAAAGGGATTGATTGGGTTTGCGTTAGTCCAAAGTCCGGTGCTGAATTAGTTGTCCTGCAGGCTGATGAGATTAAGCTTGTGATTCCGCAGGCTGGTCATACTTCCATAGAAACCCTTTTGGCCAGATTTGAGAAGATGGATTATCGCAATCGTTTTTTACAGGCAATGGATGGACCTAAGCTACAAGAGAATATGGCTTTAGCAATCCAACTTTGTCAAAAGAGGCCGTTATGGCGTTTGAGTGTGCAGACTCATAAAATCATTGGTATTCGCTAGACTAGATTTATAAGTAAGCGATTTTTCAGAAAAATACATATGACCACCAAGCAAGAAGCCATTTCCATTACCCGCCGATTAGAGTTTGACTCGGGTCATCGCATCCCAAATCACGATGGGCAATGCCGCCATTTGCATGGACATCGTTACGCAATCGAAGTGACATTGACTGGCGTTATTGCAGATCATCCTGGTAAGGCGGATGATGGAATGGTTTTGGATTTTGGTGACATCAAGCGCCTCACCAATCAATATGTTGTTGAGCCTTGGGATCATGCATTCTTGGTTGCTAAAGAAGATGCGGGTTTGGTTACCTATTTAAACTCCATCCCCAATCACAAAACGGTCGTGATGGATCATGTCCCCACCGTTGAAAACCTTGCAAGCGCAGCATTCAAAACCTTGCAACCGGTTTTTGAAAAAGCATTTGATGGTCGTCTGAAGTTGTCATCTATTCGTCTTTATGAAACTCCCAATTGCTGGGCGGATGTTTCACACTCATAGACCTCATTCAATTTGACTATGCAAGCCGAGCTTGATCGACAATTCATGCAGCAAGCTTTAGAGCAGGCAAGACTTGCTGCCGCAGCTGGCGAGGTTCCTGTCGGAGCAGTATTAGTTCGAGATGGTCATGTTATTTCCAGAGGATTTAATAAGCCCATTTCTAATCATGATCCGAGTGCTCATGCAGAGATGATGGCCCTGAGGGCTGCCGCCCAAGCTGAAGCTAACTATCGTTTGCCTGGCACTACACTGTATGTCACCTTAGAGCCTTGTGCGATGTGCGCGGGCGCAATGTTGCATGCCAGAATTGATCGCGTGGTATTCGGTGCCAGCGACCCTAAGACTGGTGCGGCCGGCAGTGTTCTCAACATTTTTTCTGAGAAGCAAATTAATCACCAGACCGAAGTGGATGGTGGCATCATGAGCGAAGATTGTGGTGAAGTACTACGTCAATTTTTTAAGGAGCGACGTTGAAGCAAATTCATTTGATTGCTCCTTCAGGAGCTAGCTTAGATGCTCGCAGCCCTTTGGCTGGAATTGACTGGTTAAAACAGCAAGGAATTGATGTTTTAAATACTGAGTGCGTAGCTCGAGTAGAGCAACGGTTCGCCGGTAGTGATGCGCAGCGATTGATCGAAATAAATCAACTTGCTAATTTAGACCCAGGATTGGTTGTGGTGGCAATGCGTGGGGGATATGGTCTACATCGTTTGCTGCCTAATATTGATTGGGCTGGTATTGCCAAAGCGGTTCGTGGTGGGCTTCAGATTTGTGGGCACAGTGATTTCACAGCCTTTGAAATGGGCTTGCTCGCCAAGACGGGAGTCGTCACTTTAGCCGGACCAATGCTTAATTATGACTTTGCATGTCAAGGTGAGCAGGGTGAAGGCGTCGCTCCAAATGTATTTATGTGGCAGCATTTTCAGTCGGCGGTGACTGAGCAAAAATTAGCATGCTCTATTCATGCACCTCAGCAATACCTCAAGCAGTCAGAGGGTCAATTATCAGGAATGCTTTGGGGTGGCAACCTCACTGTGTTGGCCGGCTTGGTCGGAACTCCATATCTACCTAGTCAAGAACAAACTCAGGGCGGTATTTTGTTCCTGGAAGATGTGAATGAGCATCCCTATCGGATTGAACGTATGTTGATGCAATTGCTTGATGCTGGCGTACTGGGTAGTCAGGGCGCAGTTCTGTTGGGTGGATTCTCAGCTTATCGTCTATACGATAACGATCGGGGATATAACTTAGACAGCGCTATTGAGATTATTCGAAACCGCCTTCCTGACGCTATTCCGATTCTCACGGGACTACCTTTTGGCCATCAAGCGGAGAAGTTAACTTTGCCAGTAGGTGCGCAAGCACACATTCAATATAGCGGAGCTGGATTTAGTATTCGCTCTTCGTGGTAACGGTTTAATAACTTGAAGCCTTCTTTGAAAGTATTGCTCTTTCTCACCAGCATTCTGATTGCAGGCGGCGCTATGGCAACCGAAGAACCAAAATACACTCTTTTAAAAAAAACAGACTCATTTGAGCTGCGGGAGTATGCGCCGCAGATCTTAGCGGAGGTTACTGTAGAGGGCGATTTAGATGCTGCCTCTAATCAAGGCTTCCGCCTGATCGCTGGCTATATTTTTGGTCAAAATCAAGTGAGTGAAAAAATTGCGATGACCGTTCCGGTCGCCGTCGAATCCAATGATCAGAAAAAAAGCGCCAAGATCGCAATGACTGCTCCTGTGGGGATTGAGCCCGTGAAGTCAGATCAAAGTTCTAGAAATCAGTGGACGGTATCGTTTGTAATGCCTTCTGAATACACTCTAGAAACCTTACCCAAACCTTTGAATGCTCAAGTCAAAATTAGAGAGCTGCCTGCCGAGAGAAGGGCGGTGGTTAGCTTCTCCGGTTTTTACAATGAGGATAAAGTTCTAGAAAAGACCCGGGCACTAGAGGCTTGGATGCAGTCAAAGAATTTACAGGCTATTGGATCGCCACAGTTTGCGCGTTACAACCCACCCTGGACACCCCCCTTTATGCGTCGTAATGAGGTCATGATTCGAGTGCGTGATTGAGTATCAAGCTTCAAAACTATTGAGTAAAAATTCTGCACCCTGATTTTGACCTAGTGCTTTTACCAAAATAGGCAGACTTTCAGCGAGTTGTTTTTCAAGAGTCCACGGTGGATTAATGATGAACATGCCGCTGGCTTGAAGACGGCGCTCTTTAGGTGAATTTTCTACACGCAGTTCCGTATGCAACCAAGAGCGCTTATGCTTAGCAGCGATCTTCTTCATATGATCTGGAAGGGCTGCGGATTCTCTCCTGGATAGGATGGGGTACCAGATTGCATAGCATCCAGTTGCAAATCGTTGTAGCGCTTCCTCAATAGCTGTCTCAAGATAGCGATAGTCTTGCTTATCTTCATAAGAGGGGTCAATGAGCACCAAGCCTCGTCGACTTGGTGGGGGAAGTAGACCCTTTAATCTCGCGAAACTGTCCTCCGCATATACGTCAATTTGCTTGGCTTGCTTTAGTTCGCCAATGTTGTGACGCAAGATATCGATCTCTTTAGGGTGCAGTTCAAATAACTTCAGGCGATCTTGCGATCGGAGCATTCGGGCCAAGATAAAAGGGGAGCCAGGATAAATGCTGATATTGCCCTCAGTATTTTCTGCTTGGATATAGCGAAGATAACTCTCAATACCAGCGCTGACAGGTTTCTCGGCTGCATATTGTGCAAGACGATAGATGCCGCTATCAGCCTCTTTGCTGACTGTTGCAAAGCCATCGGTCAGACTATAGATACCAGCGCCGGCATGTGTATCAACCATCGTCAATGCAACCGGCTTTTCTTGAAGATACTCAACTAAATGAATGAGAGTGAGGTGCTTCAAAATATCCGCGTGACTACCCGCATGAAAGGCATGTCTGTAGCTAAACATACTTAAATAGCCTTTGGAGTTTGGGCTTTGATGAACAAAGCAAGAGTAATGCCAACCAAAGCAACACAGGCATATTGCAAAGATTGATTTAACTCTGAATCAAGAGTTTGCGTCAGTAGTACGTAGATTGTTCCCGCACCACCGAGTGCTAATAGTCGGGGGAGTATCTTATTTGGTGTTAGTTGGTTATCTGGGATGTAGCTTGAGAGAGCTGCTCCGATCATCCCTGACCAAAGTCCAATGGCACAACCAGCCAGCACATCGGTGAACCAGTGAGCGCCTAAGGCATTGCGGGAGATCCCAGCAAATGCGGCCAAGATAAATATCCACCAAAGAGAATTGCGCCTATCTTTTTCACTAGCAAAGTAAATGCCCGCCGCTACTGAGAAAGCGGTGAGGGTATGGCCTGATGGCATTGCTCTATTTAAAAGAGGTTCCCCAACGCGATAGAAGTCTTCCAGCGCCAACACGCTTGCAGGGCGAGGGAAAGCCAATAGGGGTTTGATAATTTGACTGATGATCCCGCCAAGTGAAGAAGCAATGAGGCTGGAGCACAGTAGCCTTGGGGCAAGCAATAAGAGAGGAAAGCAGAGCGCAAAGATTCCCCAGCCATTACCTAAGTAGGTAAGCCAAGCCCAAACAATATCGGGTAGATTTTGGGTGAGACGATTAACAAATAAAAAAGTATGGGTTTGCAGTTCGCCAAAATAAATTGCGATGGCTAATCCCAGAGGAATCAGCGGAACAAACCAAACCCAAATTGAGGCGATGCTTGCAAAAGGATTGTGCTGCTGCCTCATTCAGACTAGCGAGCCTTCTCTTGATCGGCTTCGTTTATCTGATGCACCATCTTTTCTAAAACTTGTGCAACGGTGATGGCTTGCATGCAGACATTGTCATGACATGGTGTTTTGCGATGATTAGCTGCACTTACACAGGGGGAGCAAGCCAGATTAGCGGTAATGGCAATCGACTTCCCAACGGAGCCGTAGAGTGCTGGAGTTTCAGGTCCAAATAAGACAACGGTTCTTAGTGGTGTGACAGCAGAGAAGTGTCCTGGACCAGAGTCATTGGTCACCATGACATCCGATAGCGTGTAGAGAGGAGGTAATTCTGCAAAAGATACTTGGCCAGCAAAGTTCAGCGCATTTTTTACATTGGCTACGGAGCGAACTTTTTCAACATAGTTAAATTCAGCTGGGGAGCCGGTAATTAGGATTAGATCATTTGGATAGTGTTGATTTAAGCCTTGAATTAATTCAGAAAAGCGTTGTTGCGCCCAGCGCCTTTGTGGCAGAAGGTCGCTTGCATTTGGGTTAACCAAAATGAGGCGTTGCTTGCCTTGGGTAAATTCAATACCAGCTTCTGCGCTGAGTTTCTCGATACGTTCACGTACTTTGATTAATGCGGCGGGATCGATCACCGCTTGTTCTAGGCGCACCTCGGAATCAGCGATATGAATTTTGCTAAATGGCACTTCAATATCTTTGGCGAAAGCCGCATGAATTAAAGATAGGAAGTTTTTAGTGATGTGGATATGTGGGTTGTAATGAACTTTACGAGTCAACATAAAACCCCGCCACAATCCTTCACCATGAAAAATATGGTATCCAACCCTGCGGCGTGCCCCACAAAGTCCAGTAAGTAGAGCGGTGAAGCGAGAGAACAGCTCCAGGTCAATGACGGTATCAATGCGATGCTTACGCGCTAAAACCAAGAACTTGAGAGTGTCCTTAATTAAAGAACCTAGACTCGAAGCATCAATAGTAAAAATATTTTCAGGCTTGATCGTATTTAATAAAGTTAAGCTCGCACGATTGCTTTTAAAGATGAGAAAAAACAGTTCTGCACCGCGGGCTTGCGCATTGCGCATTGCAGGATCTACTAAGATCGCGCTACCCATTTCAGAGAGCTCTATGAAGAGTAGTTTTTTGGGTTTTTCTAATTGCGAGCTAAATACATTCTTAATGCCATCAGTTAGCGCCACAACTGGGCTAATTATTGCGCAAAGAGGCACTCCGACCAGATGGTCGATAGTGCGCATGGTGTTAACGCTAATTCCCATAATGGACTCTAAAAATTATTTCCGTTTTAACAAGAAGTAGGCGCCAGGCAATACTGATATCACGGTGATAGCGCCAAAGCTAATAGATGCAAGTACGGTCATTGAGGGGTTGACGCCCCATAAAGCCAATACTGATGAAAGTGTGGCTTCGCGCAGTCCCCAGCCAGAGATGCTGATGGGTAACATTAACAAGAGGCTCAGTGCCGGCAAGCCAATCATCAAGCTCGCAATAGGCGCCTCTGTTCCGTATGCACGCAGGCAGCAGAAGAAAGTCAAAATGAGTAGTAAGTGAATGCCAATAGCAAAGCTTGCTTGCGCCAAATTAAATGGCCATGCAAACGCAAAGCGAATACCAGGAAGCGCATTGCCCATGTTGAAGCGATTCAATATTTTCTCGAGCAAATTGCAGGTAGGTTTAAACGCCAGACCGAGTGCAATTAAAAGTCCAATCGAAATCATGATCCCCATCACTGCGTATCCAAGGTCTTGACCCCAAGCCGCTAAAGTGAGCCCACCCAAGATGAGTCCTATGCCGCCGAGTAAATTGTTGCCAGCTAGACCAATCAGACGATCAATTAAAACCATTGCAAAGCTGAGACGCAGTTTTGGAGTGGCGTGCTCTAAGTCAACAGAATGATGAAGCTCGTCATTCAATTCTTTTTCGCCAGTTAATTCCCCCGACTTATCTAAATGGCTCGCAGTAATAGCGCGGTAACTATCGCCACCTAAGGTACTTGGCAAACCTTGATTAACTAAGGCCCCAGTAAAGTACAAGAGAACGTAACTTCTGAGGCGACCTTGGAAACCAACCTTGCGCATCAGAAGCGCCCACCGAAGACCACCACAAAAACAGGCAGTAGAGGCGCTGAGTAGAGCAGCTAAAAACCACATTGGCTGCATTTCAATCTTGGATTCAAAAATGGCATGCCAGTCAATACCGCTGGTCGCCTTCCATAGAAGACCTATGGACAATAAAATGCGTATGGTTGGCCACGCTCGCTTTAGGGCAGTTTTCCACCCAGGAGTGGGTTTAGATTGAGATCTCATAGGCATAAGGATAATGCCTTGAGCCTCTAAGGTCTTGAATTTGGGGAATTAGTAGGCAGTTTCAGTGACTTGCCAGTTGCGGCAGAGGCTAAAGTCAAATGTGGACAAAATGCGCCCAAAGCGGATGATTTCAAGACTATCAAGGGGCTCGCACTCCTTAAAGCGAGAATTGCCCTCTAAAGGGGGTTTAAAAGCCATCCCGGACCAATTGATTAGAACAACGCTTGATCCTTCTGGTAGTTGGCCAAACCAAAGGTCAAATTGATCTTGACGCTGATCCAAAACAAATACTGGAAGAGGGCTGGCATACCAGGCTGCGCGACTACCAAGAGTCCAGTTTTGTACTGCAACCCCATTAGCTTTGGTGGCCTTAGCCAGCTCAGCGACTTTCTGTCCGGCAACTTTCCAGCCATAGAGATCAGCAATGGGATTTGATTTCACGGCAGCAGAGCTGATTCCGCCGGAAAGTACAAAAGCAAAACCTAAG
>JBJOJF010000008.1:0-3938 GCA_046046735.1 Pseudomonadota bacterium | reverse complement strand
AGGTCAGACTGAGTCAAGTAAGATTCAATCAAATTCTCAAGCTTCTTACAGAACTCATCGTTGTAAACAATCAAGCTAATCTCAAAATTGAGACGCAAGCTACGTTGATCAAAATTAACTGATCCAAAAATAGCCACTCGCTTATCTATCAACAAACTCTTGGTGTGCAAAAGACCGCCATGAAACTCGGCAATGTTTACACCGGCACTCATTAAATCGGAGTAGTAACTGCGACTACTCCAGGCAACCAAGGTTGAGTCATTCAATTTCGGCACAATCAAAGTTGTTTTGACACCCCGACTAGCTGCAGCCATTAAAGCCTGAATCAAACCATCATCTGGTCCAAAGTAAGGCGTGGTAATAGTGAGCTCTTCACGGGCATCCATGATTGCGGAAAGCAGTACTTGATACAGAATGTCATCACGATAAACTGGACCAGATGAGAACTCTTGGGCTAGCGCACGACCTTCAATGGGAGGTGGTGCTGGTGCGACATCATTGAAATGGGTAACTTTAGGGTTATCTACACTCCAATCAAATGAGAAAGTTAATTCAAACTGAGATGCAACAGGGCCTTCTATTCTGACCATTGCATCAACCCACTCACCGACACCGGAGTCTTGCTTAAAGGTGCGCGGATCCACCATGTTCATGCTACCTGTCCAAACCACTTGATTGTCGATGACAAAAATTTTGCGATGTAATCGCAAATCAGCACGACGGAATTGAAAGCGCCCAATCTGAATTGGCAAAGCTTCGGTTACTTGAATTCCTGCAGCTCTAAAGCGCTTAGGCCAGCTAGATTTAAACCAATTCTTACTACCCAAAGAATCCAATAGGACTTTGCAAGCAACACCACGCTTTGCGGCAGCAATCAAGGCTTCACCCACGCGATCAGCATCACCCCCTAAAGCCCAAATATAAAACTCTAAATGTAAGGTACTTTTTGCCCGATCAATCTCGTCAATAAAATTTCCCAGAATTTTTAGTGAGTTTGTGTGGAGTTCAATCTTATTACCAGCTACTACTGGGGAGCCATTCTTGGCCTCTGCCAATAAACTCAGCGCCCTTCCCTCTACAGGTAACTGCTGCCTATCAGCAGAGTAGCGTGTACGCATTTGCTCAGTAATTGCAGCGTACTCTTTATCCATGCGGATAATCTTACGAGTCAACTTTCGACCGACTGGACGCTCACCAATCAGAATATATAAGCTTATCCCGATCACAGGAAAGAGGACTACGATCAAAAACCATGCGAGCACTACTCCGACCGGCCTTCTAACTGAAATTAATCTAAACCCAAAGAGAATCACAATGATGATGTGGACAATTGGAACCCAAAGCAAAGAGAAGCCAAAAATTGAGCTAAGCAAATAATTTAAAATATTCATAGGATTTCAAGTTCGGCTGTAATGCCAAGGTGGTCAGATAATTTAAGCCATTCATGCAAGATTTCAGCAGAATGAATTTTTAAGCCCCGCACATAAATGCGGTCCATTGGTAGTACCGGCTTAACGCTTGGGAAAGTTTTAGCTGGAGCACCAGTAAGCAGTTCAAAGACTTCATTAAACCCTGCTGCTCGCATTGGAGCGCTCACGCGGTTACGCCAATCATTGAAGTCGCCAGCAACTATCACTGGCCCATCTTGCGCCAAGAAATCAATGTAATGAATAATCTCATTCAATTGCCTCTCCCGCCCACGCTCAAATAATGCAAGGTGTACGCAAAAACAATGGATAGGTACGCCTTCAAGCTGAGTCACGCTATGTAGCAAGCCTCGTCTCTCGAAACGATAAGCTGAGATGTCGTAGTTTTGACCTTTATGTAGCGGTCTCTTGGAGAGAATCGCATTGCCATGGTGGCCATCGGGATACTCCACATTTTTTCCATAGTGCCAGTCATGCCAGAAGTCCTCCGACAAGAAATGCGTTAGCTCTGTCATTGGCCATTGCTCAAATCGCCTTATGCGGCCGCGATGCTCCTGCTGTAGCTCTTGCAAAAAAAGCAAATCTGGATGATGACTTCTCATCCTCTGCCGCAACTCATAAATCGTTGAGCGTCGATGTAGCGGTGATAAGCCCTTATGCACATTAATTGTCATCACGCTAAATCGACCAGCTTTAGGTTGATCCATTAAAACTGTCCTGCAGCACGCTGGCGACGCACCCGCGCTAAATAGATTTCACCTTCAACCAAGTCTTGGCATTGCATACACTTATTGCAGATCGAAGCTTGCTCGCGCAACTCATCAATAGAGTCAATCGGATGACTGTCTAAGTATTCGCGCAGATCGATATCGAGCACCTCATTACAGAGGCATATCACTTCAGCCATGGTTCAAAATAAGAAGAAAAGGTGCATTTGTTCTATTTTGCCATTGCCTTGCTAGAATCAAGCCCATGTTGACCACTTTTCAAGACGCTTTTGGCCTGCTCATGCACTTAGATGCTGCGGTGATTGGCATTGTCCTTGTCTCCCTGCAGGTCAGCCTCACAGCACTCCTTTTCGGCACCTTAATCGGCCTACCTCTTGGGGCCCTTTTGGCCACAGAAGAATTCCAGGGTAAGAAAACAATTACAGTCACCTTAAACACCCTGATGGGGGTTCCAACCGTGATTGTTGGCGTGGTGGTTTACCTTCTACTTTCCAGAACGGGACCTTTGGGCACCTGGGGATGGCTTTTCACAGCCAAAGGCATGATCGTGGCCCAGACCCTGCTAACAACCCCCTTAATAGCCGCTCTCAGCCGTCAAATCCTAGAAGACTCATGGAAGATCCATCGAGACTCCTTTTTAGCCCTCCGCCTCCCAAGGCTATCCGCCTTGAAATGGTTGATTTGGGATTGTCGCTTTTCACTAACAATTGCAGTTTTAGCGGGTCTTGCTCGGGCGATATCTGAAGTAGGTGCCGTCATGATTGTAGGCGGCAATATTGATCGCTCTACACGCACTATGACTACTGCAATCGCTCTTGAGACCAGCAAAGGTGACTTACCTCTGGCTCTCGCACTAGGCTTAGTACTCTTAACCATCGTCCTATTGGCGAATTTATTCACATTTGCAGTTAGGGAGATTGCGGAGCGTCGTTATGGTTAATAGTCTCGAACAATTTGAGCGATATATTGAGCTAAAGGATGTCACCGTAAAAAGTAATGGTCGACTCATTCTCAATATTCCCCACGCCATTATTCCAGCAGACCGAATCTGCGCGGTGATTGGCCCCAATGGTGCTGGCAAAACCACCCTACTCAAGTTAATTGATGGCTTGATCTCCCCGGATTCTGGCACCGTCACCCAATCATCCACATCGATACGCTCGAGCCTCGTGTTACACCATACCCCCATGATTAAAGCATCCACTCTCACCAATATCAGCATGGTGAAGGATGCAGATCAGACAATTACCGATGAGGATATTCAGAGGGTGGCGGAACAAATTGGCCTAGGCAACTTAATGCATAGCCCAGCCCATAAATTATCTGCTGGGGAAAGACAAAAACTCTGCTTGGGCAGAGCCATTCTTCAAAAGCCCAATCTGGTATTGCTTGATGAGCCAACTGCCAATTTAGATCCTAATACCACGGAGCAGGTAGAAGAGATCGTGCGTCAATTTAAGCGGCAAGGCACGGAGGTACTCTTTACCTCTCACCAACTAGCTCAGGTTCAACGACTGGCTGATTACATTCTTTTTATTGATCAAGGGGAGATCAAAGAAAAAGGACCCGTAGGTCCTTTCTTCTCTGACCCTCAAACACAAGCAGCTAAACGCTACCTGCATCAAGAGTTGTTGGCAGAATAATTACTTTGCTGCAGGTGCCGCAGCAACAGGCGCTACAAATGGTGGTGGCGCAACGCAAGCTGCTGGTGCAGGTGTGCCGGACACTCTAAATTGATCGGCAACTTTATTTTGCGCCAAACATAATTTGAAAGCACCCACTC
>JBJOJF010000007.1:0-3833 GCA_046046735.1 Pseudomonadota bacterium | reverse complement strand
AGGTAAAGCAGATAAGAAAACGTATCAGATGGACTGCGCCAATACTGATGAGGCTTTGCGGGAGGTTGAGCTTGATATCAGCGAGGGTGCTGACATGGTAATGGTTAAGCCGGGCATGCCTTATCTCGACATTGTTCGCAGAGTGCATGATGAATTTCATTACCCGACTTACGCATATCAAGTGAGTGGCGAATACGCCATGCTCAAAGCAGCCGCACAAAATGGCTGGCTTGATCATGATGCTGTGATGATGGAATCCTTGCTTGCATTTAAACGTGCAGGCGCCGATGGAATTCTTACTTACTTTGCACTAGAAGCTGCGCGACTTTTAAAAACAAATCAGTAATCAGTTTCCTAAAGCATTTCTCAGTCGCTCTACAAAACGCTGTGGTGGCATATAACCAACCACACGTTGCTCCCTTTGCTCTTCTGAATTCAGATCAAATATCAAAATTCCAGGAGGTCCAAATAATCCAAAGCGTTTTAATAATGCTTGGTTATCTGGACTATTTTTTGTGACATCTGCCTGCAATAAAACAAACTTTTGTAACTCAGCATTGACTTCGGAATTGGCAAAAGTATTGACCTCCATCTCTTTGCAAGAGATGCACCAGTCTGCATAGAAGTCTAGTAGCACTAGCTTCTTTTCTGCCTTTGCTTGAACTAAAAATTGATCCAATTGGGCATTAGATTCAATTACGGAAAACTTCGCAGCACCAACTTGATGTTGGCGTTGACCATCTGCAGATATAGCGCCAGAAGTTGCGGTGCTTGCCCCCTGAATTAATGGCGACGCAATCCATGCTGCTGTGGCTACCAATAAAACTCCCAAGGTCCTTTGCAACCAGACCATCCAGATTCCAGTTGAAGGAATTAAGATCCGAGCCTCAACAGCAATCAGCAGTAGAGGCAGACCCATTCCCAAAGCCATCACAAAGAGTAGTCCAGCACCCAAAGTCATTGAACCCGTTTGGGCGATAAATGCCAATACTCCAGCCAAGGGAGCGGTAATACATGGGCTAGCAACTAAGGTAGATATGCCGCCCAAGGCAAAAGCGCCTACTGCACTCCCACCCTTATGACGCCCTGCCATTTGATCAATCTTTTGTTGCCACGACTGGGGCATTCTGAGCTCATATAAGCCAAATAAACTTCCGGACAAGGCAAGTAGTAGTAATGAGAAGGCAATCAGTGCCACGGGGCTCTGAAGGGCCCTTTGGACGCTTCCACCCAAGGCCGCCATCAGCACTCCGGCAAGGGCATAGACACAAGCCATACCCAGCACATATGCCATTGCCAGCAAGCTTGCACGGCCTTTAGATATTGCTTTGTTACCTTGGGTGCCAAATACAACGCTGGATAAGATCGGAAGCATCGGCAGTACACATGGTGTAAATGCGAGAGCCAAGCCCAAAATGAAAAACGCTAAAAATAAGTACCCTGTAGGAGTAGCCTCCAAGAATCGACTGATTGCGTTGACATCATCGCGTTCCCGCCAAAGGTCAAGCAAGCCCACCCTGGATTTAAGCGCTGCACTATTGGTGGATGCGCCATCAAGCAATTCTGGGATGGGTCCTGCTTTAACACCGGGTCCAGCGAGCATAAATTTCAGCGTCATTGGTGGATAGCAAATACCTGCTTCAGCACAGCCCTGTAGTTCAAGCTCTAAATAAGTTGGCTTACCCGTCTCGGCTTTTTTATCTAAGGTAAATAGAAATGCCTGCTTATAAACCTGCATTTTCTTTTGAAAAGTTTCATCAAACTTTTCAATGCCTGCAGGCAAATTTGTGCGCACCTTACTTAGGTCATTGGCCTGAGAGCCCATCTGAACGTGAATAGACTCCTGATAGATGTAATAACCCTTGGCCGGAAATACCTCAAGCTCGATGTCATTTGAGTTTGGCAACCAACTTACTTCAGCTCTAAACGCTTTTTCAGGTGGCAGAAATTCTGGTGCAGCAAATATTTGCCCGACAAATATGAGACTGGCAATAAAAAATAGGCCGAGGTTCTTCATCCACTTCATATTTAAGACTTTACCTCTGCTTCTACCCAAGCACCATATTGCTCATGATATTTTTCAGGTGTAAACGCCAGAATCTCAGGGAGCTCATATGGGTGATGCGCTTTAATAAAAGTGGAGATTTTCTCCCAATGATCTAGCGTGGTTTTTGCAGATAGTAAGACCTCATGCTCTTCACAGATCTTTCCTTCCCAGCGGTAGATCGAATGTAGACCTTCTTGGATTTGCACGCATGCAGCCAAGCGTTGCTCAATTAAACGACGCGCCATCATTTGCGCGTCCTCTAACTTAGAAAAGCTACTCACGACCACCAGCACTTTGGGTATGGACTTGTCATTCATGCTGTATTTATAACCGTAAAAATGAAAAAAGCCAGACCGAAGCCTGGCTTTATCTTTGGCTAAAAGGCTTAAGCCTCTTCAGCTACTGCTGTTTCTTCAACTTCTGGGCGATCTACCAACTCAACCAAAGCCATTGGAGCATTATCGCCATGACGGAAGCCAAACTTCAAAATACGAAGGTAGCCACCTGGACGTGTTGCGTAACGTGGGCCAAGTTCTGTAAAGAGCTTAGTTACGATATCGCGATCACGTGTGCGATTAAATGCCAAGCGACGGTTTGCTAAGTTATCTTTTTTACCCAAGGTAATTAAAGGCTCAACAACCATGCGCAACTCTTTAGCTTTTGGCAAAGTCGTTTTAATGACTTCGTGCTCCAAAAGTGAATTGGACATGTTGCGCAGCATCGCCAAGCGATGTGATGATGTTCTGTTTAGTTTGCGTAAGCCGTTTCCGTGACGCATGATGCTTCCTTTCTAATTATTTCTCGAGGTTAGCTGGAGGCCAGCTTTCGAGCTTCATGCCAAGACTTAAGCCACGAGCCGCCAATACATCTTTGATTTCATTCAAAGACTTACGACCTAGATTAGGCGTCTTCAACAATTCATTCTCTGTACGTTGGATCAAATCACCAATGTAGTAAATGTTCTCAGCCTTCAAGCAGTTTGCAGAGCGAACTGTGAGTTCGAGATCATCAACCGGACGCATCAACATTGGATCAACCATTGATGAGCGGCTTGGTGCGAGATCACCAGAAATTTCACTGCTTTCGAGGGCTGCGAATACAACTAACTGGTCAACCAAAATGGTAGCTGCTTGACGAATTGCCTCTTCAGGTGACAACACACCATTTGTTTCGATTGTCATTACGAGACGATCGAGGTCGGTACGTTGCTCAACACGAGCAGACTCAACAGCATAGCTAACACGGCTTACTGGGCTAAATGAGGCATCCAAAACGATGCGACCGATGATCTTGGTTGCTTCGTCATGGTATTGACGCATATTGCCTGGCACATAACCACGTCCCTTTTCAACCTTGATCTGCATATCCAATTTGCCACCAGCTGACAAATGAGCAATGACATGATCAGGGTTAATAATTTCAACATCATGTGGCAAGTCGATATCTTTTGCAGTAACAACGCCTGGACCTTCTTTGCGCAAATTGATAGTAACTTCGTCACGTGATTGCAACTTAAATACGATGCCTTTGAGGTTCAACAAGAGGTTAACTACATCTTCTTGAACTCCATCTAATGTGGAGTACTCATGAACAACACCTGCAATTGCTACTTCAGTTGGCGCATAACCAACCATCGAGGACAACAAAACACGACGTAATGCATTGCCGAGTGTGTGGCCATAGCCACGCTCGAACGGCTCCATAACAACCTTAGCTTGGTTGGCGGTAAGCGCTTCAACAGAAATAATCTTTGGCTTGAGCAAATTTGTTTGCATATTTTTTCCTT
>JBJOJF010000006.1:0-5906 GCA_046046735.1 Pseudomonadota bacterium | reverse complement strand
GGTTCGGATATTCAATCTACCACGTTGCTAGATGTCAAAGAGCGAGAGCATGCCGCTGGATTAATGCGTGTCAATCACGTGGGTGAGGTTTGTGCCCAAGCTCTCTATCAGTCCCAAAAATTAGTGGCCCGTAATCCTGAAATTCGGCAGATGTTGGATCACTCTGGCCAAGAGGAAATGGATCACTTGGCTTGGTGCGAAACACGTCTTCAGGAGTTGGGTTCGCACACGAGTTATCTCAATCCAATTTGGTATGCAGGATCCTTTGCAATCGGCCTGGCTGCTGGCTTAGCGGGCGATAAGTGGAGTTTAGGATTTGTTGCTGAAACCGAAAAGCAAGTGGAAAATCATCTCGAAAGTCACCTCCAAAAATTGCCTGTAGAAGATGAGCGTTCTCGAGCTATTGTTGATCAAATGCGCATCGATGAAATCGAGCATGGACAAGCTGCCATTTCTGCTGGAGGTGCGGCCTTGCCGGAGCCGATTCAGAAGTTAATGCAGGCGATGTCCAAAGTCATGACAAGCACTGCTTACAAAATCTAGTTCTAAATTAATAATTTTTGTTTAATTTGATTCAGAATACTGTTTATTAATACAGTATATTTATCTATTATTAGGATAAATAGCTAAGACCTATTCTTAAGTATATTTTCCAAGCCATTGTTTCAAGTAGCATTTTTATAGTCACCATTTTGTGAAGACATCACGCTAAGTGTTTGTAATCACTAGGGAATTTCCCAAAAAATTACCCAAAAACACTTGACCCTCCTAGTACGATCCTCTAAAGTGGGAGGAAGTGTGAAAAAGTGGGGTAAATGGTGTTTCAAGGTGCGTCAGCTCTCAATTTAGATGCAAAAGGCCGCATGTCTGTGCCGGCTAAGCATCGTGACGCCTTGTTAGTTCAAGGTGAGGGTCGAATCACGCTCACTAAGCACCCTGACGGTTGCCTGCTTTTATTCCCGCGCCCTGAGTGGGAAACCTTTCGTGCCCGCGTAGCCCAATTACCAATGGATGCTCACTGGTGGCGTCGTATTTTCTTGGGAAATGCTGCAGAAGTAGATTTGGATAGCGCTGGAAGAATTTTGGTGAGCCCAGAGCTGCGAGTCGCAGCTGGCATTGAAAAAGAAGTCATGCTGCTGGGTATGGGCAGTCACTTGGAGTTGTGGGATGCGGCTACTTACGCCGCGAAAGAACAGGCTGCGATCGCGCAAGGCATGCCTGAAGCATTGAAACAATTTAATTTTTGATGACAGGGTGCCATGAACATAACTCATCGCCCAGTGTTACTGGCCGAGGCGGTGACGGCGCTGATCAGTGGTCCACTCATCACCCCTTCAGACAGCAAAAAAAATCTACTTTTGATCGATGGAACATTCGGTCGTGGTGGTCACACACAAGCACTGCTTTCTCAGCTGGGCTCGAATGCGCGCATGATTTCATTCGACAAGGATTTGGACGCGATAGCAGTTGCAGAGAAAATCAACGATCAACGACTTCGCATCGTGCACGACAGTTTTGCGCAAATGGATTTATACGCCGAGCCAGAATCAGTCGATGGAATTTTGTTGGACCTTGGTATCAGCTCACCACAAGTGGACGAAGCACACCGTGGCTTTTCTTTTCGCAAGGATGGTCCGTTGGATATGCGAATGAACACGGATCATGGAGTGACTGCTGCACAGTGGTTAGAGCAAGCGCCGCAAGAGGAAATCGCACGCGTGATTAAGACTTATGGCGAAGAGCGTTTTGCTTCTCAGATCGCTAAAGCAATTGTTGCTAAGCGTGAGGAGGGTCTATCTCCCCAGACAACTTTGCAATTAGCTGCGTTAGTTGCTGGTGTTGTTCGCACCAGAGAAGTGGGTCAAGATCCTGCTACCAGAACATTTCAAGCGCTACGCATTTTTATTAATCGTGAGCTGGAAGATTTGGAAATCGGACTGAAGGCCGCTTTGAAATTATTAAAGCCAGGCGCGCGCTTAGCAATTATCAGCTTTCATTCACTAGAAGACCGCATTGTTAAGCAATTCTTCCAGGCTAATGCCAAAGTGGAAGTGCCTCGCGGTCTCCCGGTGCGCGATAAAGATTTGCCGCAAAGTGCTTTAGAAATTATTGGACGAGTTAAGCCGAGTGATGAAGAGGTTCGAGAAAATCCCCGTGCCCGCTCTGCCATCATGCGAGTTGCTGAAAAGCGTTTGGGGGCAATTGCTTGAACCGCGCTACTCTGACGCTTCTCATCTTGCTGCTGGTATGCGCCTTATCTTTAGTCGCTGCACAGCAGCGTGCTCGTAAATTATTTATTGCATTAGAGCGCGCACAAATCGAAGAGCGCAAGCTGAATCAAGACTGGCTGCGTCTCGAATATGAGCAGCGTAATTTATCGAAGTCTGCCCGCATTCGTGATGTTGCCCGCAATCAATTACATATGGTCCCAATTTCTCCTGAACGTACTTTGTACTTGAAGGAGGTTAGATGAGACCCGTAGGTTTCTCCACTACGCCAAATCTAGTATTGCGTCTGCCGATGTGGCGTTCGCGCTTGATGCTCTTCATGCTGTTTTTCGTTTTCATGTTGTTGTTAATTCGCGCCTTTTGGATTCAAGGTCCAGGGAATGCATTTTATGAAGCTAAGGGTGTGCGCGGTACACAGCGTGAGTTGGAATTGCCGGCTTCTCGTGGAAAAATTTTGGACCGCAATGGCCAAGTGATTGCTACGAGCTTAGAAGCAAAGTCTGTGATTGCATATAACGACACAGTGCCAGATGACTTGGCTGCAGACAAGATTCAGAAGTTAGCAGCTTTACTGCAAATTAGTGAATCTGAATTGCGTAAAAAGTTAAAAGAAGAGCGCAAACAGATTTTCTTGAAGCGTCAAGTTGACCCGCAAGTAGCGCAGCAAATTAAACAATTAGAAATCCCAGGGATTGGTTTAAATAATGAATATCGCCGCTTCTATCCAGAGGGGGAGGCGATGGCTCACGTGGTTGGCTTCACCAATGTAGAAGATCGCGGCCAAGAGGGGATGGAGCTCTCACGCGAAAAAGAGTTGGCCGGTCATCCTGGGGCGCGCCGCGTTGTAGTAGATCGTCTAGGTCGCGTGGTTGAGGATGTAGCCATTCTTCAGTTACCGCAAAACGGTAAAGATCTTCAGTTATCCATTGATAGCAAAATTCAGTTTCTTGCATATAACGCTGTGAAAAATGCAGTGGAGCAACACCGCGCAAGTGCTGGCGGTGCTGTCGTGCTTGATACTCAAACTGGTGAAATATTAGCTTTGGCAAATTACCCAAGCTACAACCCTAATGATCGTAAGAAGTTAACGGGCGAGCAATTACGTAATCGAGTATTGACTGATACGTTTGAGCCAGGTTCTACGATGAAGCCCTTAACAGTGGCGATTGCTTTGGAAAAGGGTGTGATCACCCCAACTACCAATATGGCTATTGGGGCTAAATACTTAATAGGCCCTAAACCTATTACTGATACACATCCTTATGGCAATTTGACGATTGCTCAAGTCATTCAGAAATCTAGCAACATTGGCACTGCCAAGATTGCAATGAATAACCTTAGTGCAGAAGAGATGTGGAATTTTTATACATCTGTTGGTTTTGGTCAGTCACCAAAAATTGGGTTTCCAGGTGCTGTAGCGGGTACTGTTCATCCTTTTAAGAAATGGGTGCCGAGCGATCAGGCGCGTATCGCATTTGGCTATGGAATTTCTGCTTCACTTTTTCAGGTGGCTCGCGCATATACGATTTTTGCCCGTGATGGTGAATTAGTGCCACTAACGATCGAGCGTAGTCCGACATTCAAGCCTGGAACTCATGTGATCTCAGCAAAAACTGCGACTGAAATGCGCAGCATGATGGAGTCTGTCACCGAGCCAGGCGGTACTGCAATTAAAGCTCAGGCTGAAGGTTATCGTGTGGGTGGAAAAACAGGCACTGCACATAAGTTGGTTGGCAAGGGGTACGGAAATAAGTACCGAGCCTATTTTGCGGGCTTGGCACCAATTAGTGCGCCACGTATTGTGGTTGCAGTGATGATTGATGAGCCAACTGGTGGAAGCCACTATGGTGGAGATGTAGCGGCCCCAGTGTTCTCTACTATTGTTAGCGAAACATTGCGCACCTTAAACGTATTGCCGGACAGTAATGTCAAGCAAATGGCGTTGCAAGATAAAAATACTGCCGAAGTTCAGAGCGCCTCAGCAAAAGTTTCACCAGTGGTTTTGAAAAGATGATGACAGCGAAAATTGATCCTCATCTCTTAATCTCCCACTTGCGTGACTTGACTTCCGCGAATGCTAAAGTGTGCGCTGATAGTCGTCAGGTAGCCGCTGGAGATATTTTCTTTGCATACCCAGTCGGGCGAGGCACGGGATATCGGGATGGCCGCGAATATATTGCAGCTGCATTAGCTAATGGTGCTGCGGCAGTAGTATTTGACCCAGCTGATGGCATTGCCAATGAATATAGTGAGCACCCCCATTGTTTCTCAGTGGATGGTTTGTCAACTATTGCAGGAAAGCTTTGTGCAGAATGGTATGAGCATCCAAGTAAAAAACTAAACATTATTGGCGTAACTGGCACTAATGGAAAAACAAGTATTACGCAGTGGCTTGCACAAGCCTTAGATACTCAAAGTAATCGCGCGGCAGTCCTTGGAACTCTAGGTACAGGCTTTCCGGGGGCGCTCGAGCAAACTGGGTATACAACACCAGATGCACCGCGCCTACAAACTCAAGTAAGTGATCTATTGCATTCTGGCGCTAAACATTTGGCGATCGAAATCTCTTCACATGCCTTGGAGCAGGAACGCATTGCTGGATTAGAGGTTTCTAGTGCGGTATTTACCAATTTAACGCAGGATCATTTGGATTACCACGGCACTATGGCTGATTACGCCGAAGCCAAGGCAAAACTATTTAATCAATCCGGTTTACGAAATGCGATCATTAATTTTGATGATGCCTTTGGTCGCGAGTTGGCGGTCAAATTACTTGCGGCAAACAAGCTTCAAATATGGGGTTATGCATTATCAGAATCTGGGTTTGCAGGATTTGAGAAATTTGGAGATCGTCTAAAGCGGTCGTACATCAAAGAAGCTGACATTACGTCTTCTGGATATCACTCGGTATTTACTTGTGACAATGTTGACTCTCCAAAGCTTCATCTGCCAGTTTTAGGAGAATTCAATCTCAGTAATTGTTTAGCTGTCTGGACGGTGCTATTAGCCCAAGGTTTGGATTCTGAGTCAGCTGCTCAAGGCATGGCTAAATTGAGTCCAGTGCCAGGGCGCATGGAATTAATTCAGCTAAACAAAACACCGAGAACTGAAGGTCCGTTGGTAGTGGTGGATTACGCCCATACGCCAGATGCTCTAGCTAAGGCGTTGAATGCTTTGCGTCCCCTCGCGCAACAACGAGGCGGAAAGATATGGTGCGTCTTTGGTTGCGGTGGTGACCGCGATACTGGAAAGCGTCCTCAAATGGGGCGAGTTGCCCAAGAGTTTGCTGACCATGTGGTGATTACCAGTGATAACCCAAGATCTGAAGATCCGGAGTCCATTATTGCCATGATTCGTGCTGGCATCACTTCAGATCAAAAAGATGTTCAGTCGCTAACCGACAGGGCGGCGGCAATTATGGCGGCAGTACGCAATGCTGATATTCAAGATGTAGTTTTGGTCGCTGGTAAGGGACATGAATCCACGCAGGAAATCAAAGGAAAGAAATTTGATTTTTCCGACCACGAGCATATTCGTTTGGCAGCAGGGGGTGCTCTGTGAGTGTTTATATGACAACTCTTGCTCAAGTACAGGCTATGTTGCCAGGAAGTCATTTGCTAAATACATCTGAGGCGGAAGCCCAATCTTTAAAGATATCCAGAGTGGGAAGTGATAGTC
>JBJOJF010000005.1:0-4914 GCA_046046735.1 Pseudomonadota bacterium | reverse complement strand
CATTTACTCTCTGCTTGCGCTGGTTTGGGCTTAGATAATTTATTGATTGAATTAGATGGTGAAGAAGTGCCCATCATGGATGGTAGTGCTGCATCATTTTTATTCTTAATGGAGTCTGCAGGTATCGCAGAACAAAATGCTCCACGAGAATTTGTTGTCATTAAAAAACCGATTGAAGTTCGAGAGGGCGACAAGCTCGCGCGTCTGGAACCTTTCTTTGGTTATAAGTTAGATTTCACAATTGACTTTAAGCATCCCGCAGTAGATAAAACAGGGCAACGCTTCGTGGTTGATTTTGCAGAACATGCGTATCGGAGCGAAATTGGCCGAGCCCGCACTTTTGGTTTTGCTCACGAAGTTGAAGCATTGCGCGAAATGGGTTTAGCTCGCGGCGGCAGTTTGGATAATGCGATTGTGCTTGATGAGCACCGCATCTTAAATAACGAAGAGCTGCGCTATGAAGATGAATTTGTACGCCACAAAATATTAGATGCCATCGGTGACCTCTATTTAGTGGGCCACCCATTTGTGGGCGCATATGTTGCTGAAAAATCAGGGCATGCTTTGAACAATGCTTTGTTGCGTAAATTGCTTGAAGACCCTAGCTCTTACGAAATCAGTAGTTTTCCAGAAAATAAGGCTCCTGAAGCCTATTCCAAAGAAAGTCAGCCCCTCTTTTTCTAGAGCTGGTGCCTCCAATTACTTGGGTTTATTTTGAAGAAGGCGCTCGACCGCCTTACGTAGCTCCGAGTCTGGGGCTAATTTATCGACTAATGCCTCCCAAGAGCTTCTGGCGGCAGCGTTAAATCCAATTGGTTTGCTATTGGCTTGTGCGCCTTGGCGAGGTTTAACTTCCCATGCCGGTGGGGCAGGTTTGATTCGGACCTTAATGGCTGAACATGCCACCCCTTTTTTTGCTAACTCATTGATTAGGCTAGGTAAAACTTGATTTAAGCGGGTAGCAATACTAGCGCTACCCACTAGCAAAAAGAGCTCATTTTGAGCCTCTGAACGCCGGCCAGCTTCAATTTTTGAGGCTAAGTGCTCTAAATCAAGCGCATTTAAGGCAGCTTTTAAGGCAATTTTGAGTTTGACCAAATCTTCTGTTTTGGCCAGGATCCCACCTAAACCCTCCGAATCACGCAGGTAATCTAGCCACTCATGGGCGGCTTTCGTGCGGGTGGGTTTAGGGGCAAAGTTCATATAAAAATAGGGTGCGGGTGATAAACTCAAGGACTTAATTTACTTCAATATCCCATGGTAATCGGTCTTCTTAAAACCCTGGTCGGCAGTCGTAACGACCGCCTCTTAAAACAGTACCGCAAAGTCGTTGCCAAAGTTAGTACTTTCGAGTCTAACCTGCAAGCTTTGGATGATGCTGCGCTTCAAGCAAAAACTGCTGAGTTCAAGTCTCGTCTAGCCGCCGGCGAATCACTAGACGATATTGCACCAGAGGCTTTTGCTGTAGTTCGTGAAGCAAGCTCACGAGTGATGAAGATGCGTCACTTCGATGCTCAGATTATGGGTGGCCTAGCTTTACATCAAGGCAAGATTGCAGAGATGGGTACTGGCGAAGGTAAGACACTTACCGCAACGCTCCCTGTTTATTTAAATGCCCTCACCGGCAAGGGTGTTCACGTCGTAACAGTAAATGATTACTTGGCGCAGCGTGATGCTGAGTGGATGTCTACCCTCTATAACTTCTTGGGTATGAAGGTTGGGGTCAATCTTTCGCAGATGGATCACACTACCAAACAAGAAGCCTATGCAGCAGATATCACATACGGAACCAACAATGAGTTTGGTTTTGATTATTTGCGTGACAACATGGTTCAAGATTTGGGTCAACGAGTACAGCGTGGCCTAGCCTATGCGATCGTTGACGAAGTTGACTCCATTCTGATTGATGAGGCGCGCACACCGTTAATTATTTCTGGTCAAGCTGAAGACCATACTGATCTGTATTTAAAGATTAATTCATTGCCGTCTTATTTAGAGCGTCAGATTGGTGAAGAAAAAGCTGATGGTACTGGTGTTGAAAAGCCAGGTGACTATTGGGTTGATGAGAAGTCTCAACAAGTTTTTCTGACTGAGACGGGTCACGATAAGGCTGAGGCAGTTTTAGTTCAATTAGGCGCTTTGAATGATGGCGCCTCTTTATACGCCCCACAAAATATTACTTTGATGCACCATGTGTATGCCGCTTTGCGTGCGCACGCTTTGTATCACCGCGATCAGCATTACGTAGTTCAAAACAAGGAAGTCATCATTGTTGATGAGTTCACTGGGCGCTTAATGCAGGGTCGCCGTTGGTCAGATGGTTTGCATCAAGCGGTTGAAGCTAAAGAAGGTGTGCCGATTCAGAATGAGAATCAAACGCTAGCAACCATCACTTTCCAGAATTACTTCCGTATGTACGGCAAGCTAGCCGGTATGACTGGTACGGCCGATACAGAGGCATACGAGTTCAAGGAAATTTATAACCTTGAGACAGTAGTTATTCCGCCAAACCGAATTAGTCAAAGAAAAGATCGCCAAGATCAAATCTATAAGACTTCCCGTGAGCGTTACGACGCGGTGATTAAAGATATTGAGGATTGTTACCAGCGTGGACAGCCTGTCTTAGTCGGAACGACCTCAATTGAGAATTCTGAATTGATTGCGGGCTTATTGGATAAGCGTCAACTACCGCATCAAGTCTTAAATGCTAAGCAACATGCGCGTGAAGCAGAAATTATTGCTCAGGCAGGTAGACCGAAGATGATCACGATTGCCACCAATATGGCTGGTCGTGGAACGGATATTGTTTTAGGCGGTAATGTGGGCAAGCAGTCTGCTTTGATTCAAGCTGACGCTAACTTATCTGATGCTGATAAAGCATCCAAGATTAAAACTTTGCAAGATGAGTGGCAGAGTCTGCATGATCAAGTATTGGCTGCAGGCGGTTTACACATTATTGGTACAGAGCGCCATGAGAGTCGCCGTATTGATAATCAGCTGCGCGGACGTGCTGGTCGTCAAGGCGATCATGGCTCCTCACGTTTTTATCTTTCCTTGGATGATGCGCTGCTGCGTATCTTCGCTGGGGATCGATTGCGCGCGGTTATGGATCGCCTCAAGATGCCTGACGGCGAACCAATCGAAGCTGGCATGGTTACTCGTTCAATTGAGTCTGCACAGCGTAAGGTTGAAGGTCGAAACTTTGATATTCGTAAGCAGTTATTGGATTACGACGATGTTGCGAATGATCAACGCAAGGAAACCTATCGCCTCAGAAATGAAGTATTAGAAAGTAACGATGTTGGCGAGTTGATTGCAAATTTACGTGAAGATGTTTTGCGTAGTATTTGTGCGCTATATGTGCCTCAAGAATCAATGGAAGAGCAGTGGGATCTGGTTGGCCTGGAGAATGTCTTGGCTAGCGACTGGGGTCTGACGGTTGATCTAAAGAATTGGGTAGAAAAATCGGCATCTATGGATGACGAGCAAATTGTGGAGCATGTTCTAGAAGCTGCCAAAGAGACCTACGATGCAAAAGTCGAGCTTGCTGGTCGTACATCTTTTGCTGGTTTTGAGCGTTCTGTGTTGCTCTATAGCTTGGATACGCATTGGCGTGAACATTTAGCCGCTCTGGATCACTTGCGTCAAGGTATCCATTTGCGTGGTTACGCTCAAAAAGATCCAAAACAAGAATACCGTCGTGAGGCATTTGAGTTATACGGCGAGCTATTGAGCGTTATTAAGAATGATGTCGTGAAGAGCATCATGACCGTACAGATTCGCAGTGCAAGTGAGTTAGATGAGGCTTCCGAGTCAATGAATGAAGATTTGGCAAAGCTTTCAGACGTTCAGTATCAACATGCAGATGCTGATGCCGAGCTTGCTAGCTCTAGTGATGACCGAGCGACTGCAACTGAAGTTGCGCCGGCACCAGTACGCTCAGGTCCAAAAGTAGGTCGTAATGACCCGTGCACTTGTGGCAGCGGTAAGAAATATAAAAACTGCTGCGGTGCACTCGCCTAACTACTTCCAATACCAGTAGAAAATGGGGGCAATAGCCCCCATAATTTTTTACATGTTTCAGTTTAGGGATTTCCCTAGCTATCTAGATACCTTTAGATCCTTGAAGATGGCTTATATGCAAGAAATTGCAATTACGAGCAAAAGGATCAGGTATGCAAAAGTCCCTGCACATCAATGCAGATAAATGCACAGGCTGTCTTCAATGTGAGATGGCATGTAGTTATGAACACTACGGAGTGTTTAACACCTCAAAGTCTCGAATTAAAGTATTCGAATTTCATGACACCGGAAAAAAGGTACCTTATACCTGCACCCAGTGTTCTGAAGCGTGGTGTTTACAGGCCTGTCCAGTCGATGCTATTAGCTTAGACATTATCACCGGCGCTAAGGTCGTTTCTGACGATACCTGTGTTGGTTGCAAAGTCTGCACAATCTCATGTCCATTTGGAACAATTAACTATGTTCAAGATACTGGCAAAGTCCAGAAATGTGATCTCTGTGGTGGTGACCCAGCTTGTGCAACGGCTTGCCCCACACAGGCTATTACTTACGTGGATGCCGATTGGACCGGCCTAGATAAGATGCGTGAATGGGCTGATAAGCTCGGCAATCAAAATAGCTCTAACTAATACAGCATAGGAAAATAATTATGTCATGGGCTGGAAAATTACTTCGCGTCAATTTAACTGCGGGCACTTGCACCTCTGAGCCAATCAATATGAAGTGGGCTAAGGAATACTTGGGCTCACGAGGTTTAGCCTCCAAGTATTTGGTGGAAGAACTGGATCCAAAAGTGGATCCACTCTCACCTGAAAATAAGATGATCTGGGCAACTGGCCCTCTTACCGGAACTATGGCCTCAACCGGTGGTCGCTATACGGTGGTTACAAA
>JBJOJF010000004.1:0-3244 GCA_046046735.1 Pseudomonadota bacterium | reverse complement strand
ACCCAGCCATTACTCCTTGAGGGAGTAACTGCTCAACAGATCTTTGACGACAATGTGTCGGACTTAAAGCTCTCTTGGATTGGCGGACTTGAAGGTGCTGACCGGACATTCCCCCCAGAAGCTGTAAAAGCGGCTGCGGCCAGTTCAGACTTGGTGGGTCACCTCAACCTCATCCACCCAAGTAGGATTCAGATCTTTGGAATTCAGGAAGTCGACTATCACGCGGAGCTCGAACCTAAACAACGTCAAGAGCAAATCTCAAGCCTGATTTCTAAGACGCCCCCTTGCGTGATTGTTGCTGACGGTAAACCGGCAGACCCAGATCTGCAGCTGTTTTGCCAAAGATCTTCCACCCCCTTATTTACTACGACAATTTCAGCTGCTGAAGTTATCGACCATCTTCGCACCTACCTCACAAAAATTGGCGCACCCCAAATCACCATGCACGGCGTGTTCATGGACATCCTGGGTCTAGGTGTATTAATCATGGGTGAATCTGGTCTAGGCAAAAGTGAATTAGGGCTAGAGCTAATTTCCCGCGGACATGGCCTAGTGGCTGATGATGCTGTAGATTTTGCCCGCCTAGGTCCCGACTACATCGAGGGTCGCTGCCCCGTCATTTTGCGCAACCTCTTAGAGGTACGTGGCCTAGGTTTACTAGACATTCGTACGATTTTCGGTGAAACCGCTGTACGTCGTAAATTAAAGTTGCGTTTGATTGTTCAATTGGTCCGTCGCAATGATGGCGAGTTTGAACGACTGCCGCTGGAAGCTCAACATATTGATGTTCTGGGCATCCCCATTCGCACAGTCAAAATTCAAGTGGCTGCAGGTCGTAACTTAGCCGTACTAGTTGAGGCCGCAGTACGCAATACGATCTTGCAATTGCGCGGCATTGATACTCTCAAGGAGTTTATTGAGCGACAGCGTTTACAAATGAATGCCGAAGCCGATTCCGTCAAGTCTCAAGGACGCCTTCTTTAGCATGCAAATCAATCTGATCACCGGCATCTCTGGTTCAGGTAAATCCGTTGCCCTCAGGGCGTTTGAAGATGCCGGATATGACTGCGTAGACAACCTCCCAGTAGCCTTACTGGAAAACCTTGTGGACACCCTGGAGAAGGAGAAGGCCGACCGAGTTGCAGTGGCCATTGATGCTCGTCGTGGACAGACCCTCACAGAGCTTCCTCAGATTTTAGAAACCTTGCGACGTCATCATGAAGTTCGCATTATTTTTCTTAACGCTGATACCAGCACACTAATACAGCGCTTCTCGGAAACACGTCGTCGTCACCCACTTTCTGGGAAGACCCAAGAAACTCAAGAGGCCACTCTCATTGAGGCAATTGATCGAGAGCGCAGCCTGCTAGAACCTTTGCGGAACCAGGCGCACTCCATTGACACCAGCAACCTTCCTGCGCATGCCCTGCGTTCATGGATGCAAGATTTGCTCAAAGATAAGCCAGTGGGATTAACCGTAGTCTTTGAATCTTTTGGATTTAAAAAAGGCATACCTAGCGAGGCAGACCTCGTGTTTGATGTTCGTTGCCTACCCAATCCACACTATGACAAAGCATTGCGGCCCTTATCAGGCAAGGATCAGGCTGTAAGAGAATTTTTAGAAAAAATTCCTGAAGTAGTCAGCATGGAAAGCGATATCACCAAGTTTATTGAAAAATGGTTGCCACACTATATTGCAGATGGGCGTAGCTATCTGACGCTAGCTATAGGATGTACTGGTGGACAACATCGCTCTGTCTACCTTGTTACCCGACTCATCGAACACTTCCAAGCGCAAAAAGATTTAGCAGCGCTACAAATTATTTTCTTAACTCGCCACCGCGAGCTAGACTCAATCCCTGCAAAACTAGCTTAATCGGCTGAGGTAAGCCGTATTTACCCAGCTGTCTTAGCGAGATCCACTTCAGGTGATGACTCGAAAATTGCATAAGCTCACTCGCTGATACATTCCAAATCTGTATCCAAAGCTTTCTGTGAGTAAAGACATGCTTAATCTGCTCGCCTTCTTGAATAGACCTGCAAGATTTCAATAAAAGAGGAATATCTTCATTCGGCAACACCGATTCAAATAATGACTTTGTTGAGAGCTTTGCTAGCCCCTCATCAGAATCTCGCATTGGCTTTATTCCTTTTGTTGCTATCGGATGCCAAGCTGATTCAGGCAAAGACCATAAGCCTCCCCAAATAGCTTTGTCAGGACGCTTTTGAAGTAGAACAAAGTCACCATTTCTCAGTAGCAACATATCGCATTGAAATTCAGGAGATTTTGCTTTCACCACCTTGCGTGGCAACTGCAATACCTGATCACTTAAGTTCGCCTGACAGTCTTTTGCAAAAGGGCATTTCCGAGTTCCAGTAATACATACTGGTTTTCGTGAAGTACACCATGTTGCTCCAAAATCCATTAAAGCCTGGGTATACACAGGCATCTCTTTAGCTTGCTTGGGCAATAACTGTTGTGCCAGGTGCCATAGCTCATCGTTCACAGCCTTATCCTGGATTGCGCCCTCAACACCAAAAAGTCGCGCCAAAATACGCTTCACATTCGCATCCAAAATTGGCGCCCTCTCCTGGAAAGCAAAGGCTGCAATTGCTCCGGCAGTTGATCTTCCAATTCCTTTCAGCTGCTCTAGTAAGGCAGGCTCACTTGGAAACTTTCCTGCAAATTGCTCCATCACTTGAATGGCGCATGCATGTAAGTTACGAGCGCGTGAGTAGTAACCCAAGCCAGCCCATTCAGCTAAAACATCATCGATAGGAGCGGCAGCCAATTTTTTCACTGTGGGAAAGCGCTTCATAAAGCGCGGGTATCTTTCCAAAACTGTTGCTACTTGAGTTTGTTGCAACATGATTTCAGAAACCCATACAGCATAAGGATCACGCACACTTTGCCAAGGCAAACCTTGGCGCCCGTCTACCCCATGCCAAGCAATGAGTTTCTTGGAAAAATGTTTAATTAACGCTTCTGACATTGAGGGCAAAAATAGGTGGAGCGTTGGCCTTGCACAATCTGCTTAATTGGCGTCTTACACACTTTACAAGGAAGATCTTTACGATCATAGACTTTGGTTTGCACCATAAAATGTCCGGGATCACCTTCGCTATTCACAAAATCTTTCAAGGTGCTCCCGCCCGCCTCAATAGCTCTCTGCAAAATCAATCTCACGGCTGCCGCTAAGCGAGAGCATTGTGGGCGCGTGAGTTTGCCAGCTGCTTTAGCAGG
>JBJOJF010000003.1:0-14371 GCA_046046735.1 Pseudomonadota bacterium | reverse complement strand
GATTCCAGTAGATGGTTCTAAAAATTCTGATATGGCTGTGCGATATGCGGTGAAGACGTATGGCCAGAATCCAGGCGCACATTTTCACATCTGCAACGTTCAGCCTGTCTTGTATCGGCATATCGGCAAGTTCTTGAGTAAGCAGGCGATTAATGAGTGGCATGCAGAAAGAGCCTTAGTGGCCGCCACCTCTGCAGCCGCTTACTTAGAAAAGCAAGGCCTAAACTTCTCGTTTACCTACGTATGCGGTGATAAGGGCGTTGCCATTCGTGATGAGGCTGAGCGTTTGGGGTGCAACCGTATTGTGGTTGGCACATCAAAGAAAAACTCCTTGAGTAGGCTATTTGAAAACTCAACGACAGCGAAGCTATTGGAGATCAGCGATATACCTGTTGAGGTGGTTACCGGAGATTCCTTGCCAGTGTTAGAGCGCTGGGGTATTCCTGCTGTTGGAGCTGGTGCGGCTAGCGCTTTGATGGCAGTTGTGATCGATTAGTTTTAATCCTGCTGTTCTCTTTTTGCCCTCATCTTGAGGGCATTTTTTTTAGTTTTTTATATTCAGTATTTAACTGAATTTATATCAATAAATTTCTTCTTTATTAAGAATAAATTGAGACGTATGCTGATGTTGTCTTCACTACAGGAGAAGTTGATGAATGTAATTTTAGAAACCAGGGAAATGGTTGAGCCAGAATTTAAAACCTTTACTGAAAATCGCGTTAAATTTTCATTAAAGAGGCTCTTTTGGATCGTACGAAAAATCAAAGTCTGTTATTCCTCTACAACACAATCGAAGACAGGCTGCCATCAAAATTGTCAGATCAGCTTAGAGACCTTTGATCATCAGAAAATCGAGGTGAGTATTACTGCGCGTGATAGGCGTACAGCCCTTGAGATGGGTTTAAAAAAAATCTATAAGCACGTGCAAAAGGCATTTAACAAAAGTCAAAAGTATGGCCGCATGTCTAAACATGTTTATGTTTAGATAGGGTAACCATGCATAGTGTCTCTAAGTTGTATTTGTGCTCTAATGAAATGCGTATATGGGGAGTAGCCTGCCTAGAAATAGGTCTTTTATGCCGTCAATTCGACTTCCGGTCCGGTGTAGAAGTGAATCAAGTTCAAGGCAAGACCATTTAATGTTTATAAATGGTTATATTTTGAAATTTTTACCTCGATTTACGCGCTTCGCTGCAAAAACTTCGCCAGGAGCCCCCATTTGGGGAATTTTCTCCTTTGGCCTGTTATCTCGAAGGGATAATAAGAAATCTTATTTATTCTCTAAAATCGCTTTAATGACTCGCTTTAAGTACATTTTGATCACCTTTGCCTGCGCTCTATCTATTAGCGGTGTGGGTGCACAGGGTCAGAAGCCGCTGACAGTAAATGAGTTGATAGCGTTTGCGCTTGAGTCTAGCCCGCAAGTCTTGGCCGCCCGAGATCAGTCAAGGGCCGTAAAAGGACAGTTATCCACCGCAAGAGCAATCCCTAATCCAGAATTTGAGATGAATACTGGTCAGCAAAGATCGGTAACGAGCCCACTTACTACTGGCAATGTTTCATCTTGGTCGGTAACGCAACCTTTGGATATGCCTTATACCCGTTATCCACGAGTGAATGCTGCTGAAGCAAGTGTTCGTGCAGCTGAGGCCGGTCGTATTGCATTTGAGATTGAGTTGATCTCAAAAGTGCAGCAGCGTTACTACGAACTCATGCGTCGTGAAGCCGAGCTCAAGGCGGCTGAAGAAGATATGGGTTTGACGAAGCAAATTCGGGATCGCATGCAAGTGCGTTATGACGTTGGTGAAACCGCACGTTTTGAATTAATTCGTGCTCAAACTGAATTCCTAAATGCGCAGATTAATGCTGAATCCAGCAAGCTCAGAGTTGAGCAAGCAAAGGGTCAATTGCGCCAAGTAGTCGGACACCAGTTACCTGCGGATTTCGAAGTAGTTTCTCAAGTCCCCAAAACAGAGCCACTTCCACCATTGCCAACATTATTGAGCGAGCTTCAATCTCAGAGCCCTGAGCTACAGAAGGCTAAGGCAGAGGTCGAGGCTACGGAATCTAGGTTGAGCTTTGAGCAAAACTCCAGACTACCGCGTTTGGCAATCAAAGCTCAGCAATATAACGACCCCAACTTTACAGACCGTCTTTATGGCTTAGTGGTAAGTATTCCAATCTGGGACTTTAAGGGCGGTCAAATTGCAGAGGCAGAGGCAAATGCATCGAGGGCAAAGAATCAACTCAATGCCCAAAGTCAAAGCTTGGAACAGCAGTTAGAGACCGCCTATAAGCTTTATCAGATGACTAGTTATCAAGTAAAAATTCTGGACCAAGAGGTTGTGCAATTAGCCTCGAGTGCTAGAAGAATCGCTGAGGTCTCCTATCGCTATGGTGAGCGTGGGATGTTGGAGTATCTCGATGCCCAGAGAACTTTTAGAGTGGCTCGTAATGACTTAATTAGGGCCCGTTTTGATTTAGCTTCAGTAATGACTGAGATACAGCGTTTAAGGGCAACCCCAGAATGGGTTGCAAAGATAGAGAGTGGAAAGCAATGAAGCAAACTTTTATGACTGCAGTTGACAAGCTTAAGGGTTTATATGCCCGCTATATGGCCTTGGCAAAAGGCTATGTCAAGGAATGGATCGCCTATGCTATTCAAGCTCAAAATGATTTATATAGCTTCACTCATGAATGGTTTACTGCGCATTTGCCTGCGGTGGCAACACGTTACGACCAGAGTCCTCATTGGGCGCAAAGAGGTATGTTCTATCTACCTTGGTTTTGCCTGTTCTTAATCATTCTGAATTACTTCAACGTATTTGATCGCAGTCCAGCTATTAAGTCTGTCCAGGACCCAAGCGTTGTTATTGTTAATCAAGATTTACGGAACATGATTACTGATGGTCGTGTGTACACAGGAACATTTGTAGAGGAGTTGCGTGCGTCTGGTCGAGTTGACTTTAATGAACTCTTTTTATCCCGTATTGGCGCAAACGTCACGGGCCGCGTCTCCGAGATTTTGGCTATTCCAGGTCAAACAGTAAAGCAGGGCGATATTCTGGCTAAGATCACTTCCACTGAATTAACTCAATCTCAGCTTGCCTATTTAAAGGCTAAAAGTGCCAGTCAACTTGCAGATCAAGCTGCCAATCGCGCCAGAATTTTGTACAAAGAAGATGTGATTGCGTTAGCAGAATTGCAAAAGCGTGAGGCTGAGGCTAGTAGTGCGAAAGCAGAGTTTCGTGCGGCGAATGATCAGCTCAGAGTCCAGGGAATGGATCAGCCCAGTATTGACCGCTTGGCTAAGAGTGGCCTAATTGAATCTATCAATAATGTGATCGCTACGATCCCTGGTGAAATTGTTGAGAGAAAAATCAATAAGGGGCAGGTGGTTCAGCCTGCGGATGCGCTCTTTACGGTTGCTGATTTGAATTCCTTATGGGCAGTTGCTGAAATTCCGGAGAGTAATGCCTATTTAATTCATAAAGGTCAAAAGGTTACTTTGTTGATTCCTGCTTTGCGCAATACGGAAATTGAAGGCGTTGTTGCGCACGTGGATTCGATTGTGAATCCGCAGACTCGTACAGTGGTGGTTCGTATGGAGGTTCCCAACAAAGAGGGCTTAATAAAGCCTGGTATGTTGGCAACCATGATGATTGAAAGTCAGCCTACCGAACGATTGCTCGTGCCATCTAGTGCGGTGATACGTGAGGATAACCATGATCACGTTTTCATTCGCGAGGATGAAGATACTTATCGCATGGTTACTGTCAAATTAGGTCCAGAGGGCAAAGGTTATCGCCCCGTAGTATCTGGTCTTAAAGAGGGGCAAGAGATTGCCGTCAATGGTGCATTTCACTTGAATACTGAGCGTAAGCGGCAGTTGAGCGGTGGCTAGTCAGCATGATTGAAAAAATAGTTCGTCTATCGCTGCAACAACGCTTACTCGTTGTCATTATTGCCTTGGTGTTATTTGTTGCTGGTCTGCTAGCAACAAAACGTCTCTCGGTGGACGCCTTTCCAGATGTTACGAACGTCCAGATTCAGATCGCTTCTGAAGCGCCAGGTCGATCACCGGAAGAGGTAGAGCGTTTCGTTACCGTGCCAATTGAATTGGGTATGACAGGTTTGCCCGGCTTGACTGAAATGCGTTCGCTGAACCGCAATGGCTTATCTGTGATTACTTTGGTTTTCACCGAAAAAACAGACTTATATTTTGCAAGGCAATTGGTTACTGAGCGTTTGATTGAGGTTGCTTCCAAGATGCCGGAAGGAATTACTCCAGTCATGGCTCCTCCATCAACTGGTTTAGGTGAAATTTATCAATACACGCTAGACCATCCCTCGGATGGCGACCGTCAGCTGACAGTTGAAGATCTTGAAGAGCGTCGCACAATTCAGGATTGGGTGGTTCGTCCTATGTTGCGCTCGATACCAGGTGTTGCAGAGATTAATACGCAGGGTGGCTATGCACGAGAGTATCAAGTGCTGGTCAATCCAGAAAGATTGCGTCATTACCAAGTCAGTTTGCGTGATATCTACGAAGCGCTTGCCAGAAATAATGCGAACTCTGGTGGTGGGCAGCTTCCAACTTATGCGGAGCGATATCTGATCCGTGGAGTGGGTCTGGTGACGAAGCCGGAAGATATTGGAAAAATTATTCTCAAGGAAGTAAAAGGAATTCCGGTTTACGTAAAGAACGTTGCTGAGGTCACTATTGGTAGTGAAGTGCGGCAGGGCGCTGCGATCAAGAATGGCTACACAGAGAGTGTTGCCGGCATTATTCAAATGATCCGCGGTGGTAATGCTCGCGAAGTTGTTAATCGCATCAAGCTTAAAGTTGCTGAAATCAACGAGGGCAAACTGCTTCCTGATGGCCTCCAAATTGTGCCTTTCTACGATCGTACTGACTTGGTCAATGCGGCCATGTTCAACGTCGCTAAGGTATTGATTGAGGGCATCGTACTTGTCGTCATCCTGCTCTTCTTATTCCTGGGTGATGTGCGTTCCTCACTGATTGTGGTGGCTACACTAATACTGACGCCCTTATTGACCTTCTTGGTCATGAACCGCTATGGGATCTCCGCCAATTTGATGTCTCTGGGTGGTCTTGCCATTGCGATCGGCATTATGGTGGACGGATCCGTTGTGGTGGTGGAAAACACCTTTGCAAAATTAGGGGAGCGCTTGAGGTTGGGCGAGTCCAAAATTCGTATTATTTTGGAAGCTGCAACCGAGGTTGGTACCCCGGTGCTGTTTGGTGTCGGCATTATTATTTTGGTGTTCATGCCGCTCTTGTCTTTAGAGGGCATGGAAGGAAAAATGTTTGCGCCAATGGCAATCACGATCGCCATTGCCCTAACAATCTCATTAATTCTTTCATTTACTTTATCCCCAGTGCTCTGCTCTTATATTCTCAAGGGTGGCAGTGAGGACGATACAAAAGTTGTCGCTCGTCTACGCGCGCCTTATGAGCGTTGGCTGCATTGGTGTCTCGCCAATCCAAAGCTGGTAGTGAAAAGATCTTTAATGGGTTTAGCGGCCAGCATTGTCGGGTTTGTATTGCTTGGAAAAGCATTTATCCCAGTCATGCAAGAGGGCTCCATTACTCCGGTGATTGTGCGTGCCCCGAATATTTCTTTGGACGAATCGATTAAGTTAGAGTTTGAAGCGATCAAACGCATCATGACGATTCCCGATGTCCAGATGGCCGTCTCTCGCTTGGGTAAGGGCGAGTCTCCAGCTGATCCAGGTCAGCCGAATGAATCTGATCCGATCGTTACACTGAAGCCCCTAGGTGATCGTAAGTTAAGCCAAGAAGAGATTGCTCAAGAGATCCGGAATAAATTAAAAACCTTGCCTGGTATTGAGTTATCAATTTCTCAACCCATTGCTGCGCGAGTCGATGAGATGGTCTCTGGCGTCCGCTCTCAAGTAGCTATCAAAATTTTTGGCGATGATCTCGTTACCCTACAAAAATTAGGCGCACAGATTAGTCAAATCCTCGCGAAGATGAAGGGTAGTAATGACTTGCGTATTGAGCAAGCTTCAGGGCAAAACTATCTGAACATTAATATTAATCGTGATGCAATTGCTCGCTACGGCATCAATGTTTCCGATGTCAATGATGTTATTGAAACAGCTATTGGCGGCAAGCAGGCCAGCATCGTGTACGAGGGTGAGAGAAGATTTCCATTACTCTTGCGTTATCCAGCACCTTATCGTGACAACGTAGACGCCATTAATAACATCATCTTGCATTCCCCTAACGGGGCTCAAGTCCTAATGCGTGACCTTGCTGATATATCCGTTGTAGATGGCCCTGCTCAAATTTCGAGAGAGTCTGGTAAGCGTCGTCTCGTTGTAGGTGTGAACGTTGATGGCCGTGACCTTGGTGGTTTTGTTAAGGAAGCGCAGGAGCTCATCGCGAAACAGGTGGAGCTTCCGCAGGGCTACACCTTGCAGTGGGGCGGCCAATTTGAAAATATGGAACGGGCTATGGCGCGTTTAATGGTCATTATTCCGCTCACAATTTTGGCTATTTATTTCTTGTTATTCATGCTCTTTAAATCGGTACGTTTAGCAGGATTAATTATTTTGGTACTGCCATTCGCCTCAATCGGCGGCGTATTTGGTTTGTTTATTACTGGCGAATACTTATCTGTTCCAGCTGCGGTTGGGTTTATCAATCTCTGGGGTATCGCAGTATTAAATGGCGTAGTTTTAATTTCCTTCATTAAGCAGTTGCGGGAAGATGGCTACTCCATGGAAGATGCCTTGCTTCATGGTTGCGGCCACCGGTTTAGGCCGGTCATGATGACAGCGTCAGTAGCCATGCTGGCATTAGTGCCGATGCTTTTCTCAGGCGGTCCTGGTTCTGAAGTAACCCGACCTTTGGCTGCTGTGGTGATTTCTGGTTTGATTACCTCAACAGCATTAACATTACTCGTACTCCCTGTCTTATATAGATGGTTTGAAGATAAAGAGGTGGAAGCATGATGGAAGTGAAGGCGGTGATTCGCCCCAATAAATTAGCTGCATTAAGAACAGCTCTGCTTGAGACCCCTGGATTTCCTGGGATGACGGTCACCAAGGTGGAGGGCTGCAGTGCGCCTAACCGAACAGCAAAGTCCAATATCAAAGATGAGCTGACGGACTATTCGGCCAAGATAAAGATAGAGATTGTTTGTAACGATGAGGTTGCGCAAGTGTTTATGGATCGCATTGTGACTATCTGCCAAACCGGTCAAGTTGGTGATGGTGTGGTTTGGTGTACTGAAGTTCCAAAGGCATTCTTCATCGCTAAAACTACCCCATAATTCTGTCAAAAACCAATCCTCTGTATGATGAAGTTTGGTTTCCCTCGTAGTGCTGAACTATTCTGGAGAGTATCTTGAAAAACATTATTGACCGTATTGATCACATCGTTCTGACTGTTACCGATATCGAGGTGACAACCCAATGGTATGAAAAGGCTCTTGGATTTGAGCGTGAATTTTTTACCGGTCCAGAGGGTCAGCCGCGATATTCATTACGCTTTGGCCAACTCAAGATTAATCTGCAAGATAAGGATACGGATACCCCTACTAAGGCAAAAGTACCAACGATTGGATCGGGAGACTTTTGTTTGATTGCAGCCATTCCGTTAGATGAATTTATTGCGCACCTAGAAAAGAATGGTGTTGCGATTGATGTTGGTCCGGTTCCGAGACGTGGCGCACTGGGCCCAATTCGCTCTGTCTATTTACGCGACCCTGACAACAATCTCGTCGAGGTTGCTGAGTACGTCTAATAGGGCTCCTAGAGCTTAGATACCTAACTGGTGGGCTAGCTCTAGAAAGTCTTTTGCATGATAAGTAATGAATGGCTCGACATGCAAATCGTTTCGGATATGACCCTTTCCAAACTCTAGCGGCCTCTCAATAAAGGCGGTTTGCAATCCGCAGGCATGCGCCGCTACCAGATCATCCTTATGTGCCGCGACTAACATCACCTCTCCAGCGGACAAATTAAACGTATCTGCTACCCCAAGATAGGTTTCTGGGTCAGGTTTGTAGTGTCGAAACACCTCCGCAGAAAGAATTAAGTCCCATGGCAAGGAGGCATTTTTTGCCATATTTGCCAATAAACCCAAATTACCATTTGATAAGGTCACTATCGTGAACTTACTTTTGAGTTTTTGCAGTCCTTCAACAGCCTCGGGCCAGGGATTGAGGCGGTGCCATACAAGATTGAGTGTGCGGATTTCATCCTCGTGTAGGGAGTCAATCTTGAAATCTCGAAGAACATCATTCAAGATCATCCGGTGTAGATCATCTATTTTGGTCCAGGGAAGCTCTCCTGAACGTACTCGCGCCATGGCGGGCTTATAGCCCTGTCTCCAGGCTGTGGCGAAGGCATCTGGATCAACTGGTAGGCCCATTCTAGAGACTTCAGCAGAGATGGATCCGTGCCAGTCCACTACTGTGCCAAATACATCAAATGCGAGTACCTTAGGTGCTTTATTCATGGGATGGATTCTTGCACGGCAAGGCACTTTTGTCTAACAAGCGGTGATTTGACCAAACACACGAATTGCCGAGAATTGATAAAATGAGCCATGCCCATTAAGGGGTTATTGCATCTAATAAGGATTGAATTATGGGCAGTATTTCTCAGTGGGAGCAGCTGAATGTTGAATTAACAGCTGCCTTAGGTAATTCCGTTCATTTTGATACAGCCCATCAGGCAGTTTATGCCTCCGAGGCATCAAACTATCGCCAAATTCCGATTGGGGTAGTCACCCCCAAAAATACCGAAGAGTTTGTCAAAGGGATTGAGATTTGCCATCGCAATCATGCGCCAGTCCTCATGCGTGGTGCTGGTACGTCTATGAATGGCCAGACAGTGAACAACGCAGTAGTGTTCGATATCTCTAAGTACTGCAATCACATCCTCTCCTTAGACCCTCAGTCTGGTGCTGCCGTTGTTGAGCCTGGTGTCATTTGTGATTCATTGCGTGATGCTGCTGAAGTTCATGGTCTGACGTTTGCCCCTGATCCTTCGACACATAGTCGCTGCACATTGGGCGGCATGGTCGCCAATAATTCTTGTGGCGCACATTCGGTGATGGCGGGTAAGACGCTGGAGAATACGGAAGCTTTAGAAATCCTCACCTATGATGGCGAGCGTTTTTGGGTTGGACCCACCTCTGATCAAGAGTTGCAAGACATCATTGCCGCAGGTGGCCGCAAAGGTCAAATCTATCAGGATCTTCTGAATCTTCGTAATCGATATGCAGATCTCATTCGTGCACGCTTTCCGAATATTAAGCGCCGAGTGTCGGGCTATAACTTGGATCAGCTACTTCCAGAAAATGGTTTTAACGTTGCCCGTGCTTTGGTAGGAACAGAGGGTACTTGTGCCTTAACTCTGGCTGCAAAAGTCAGGTTGGTAAAGAGTCCAGCAAAGCGTGTGGTTCTTGTTTTAGGCTTTGAAGATATTTATGTGGCCGGCGATGCTGTCCCTGAATACCAGTCATTTAATCCAATCGCCATTGAAGGTTTGGATTACAAGATTATTCGCGGCCTACAGCAGCGTAATTTAGCAAAGGCGGAAATTGATTTACTGCCTCCAGGTAACGCCTGGGTGGTAGTCGAGTTTGGTGACGATACGCTTGAGGGCGCAGTAGCTCAGGCTGAAAAGGCAGAGCAGTATTTTAAGAGCAGAACAAAGGGTCCTCAGCCATCTACTTGGTTGGTGCCAGACCCACAAGTGCAAAAACGCATTTGGTCTATTCGGGAGAATGGCGCCTCTGCAACTCACTTATCGATTGACCCGAATTCACCTGATCCAGTAGTGGGTTGGGAAGACGCTGCAGTAGACCCAGCCCGCTTGGGTGAGTATCTACGTGCCTTTCAAGCTTTAGTTGATTCGTATGAATATGAAACCTCTCTCTATGGACACTTTGGAGATGGCTGTATTCATGCGCGCATTACCTTCAATTTGCGCACCGCCGAAGGAGTTACTAAATTCAGATCATTTATTCGCGATGCAGCCACCTTGGTTGTTGAGTTTGGTGGTTCATTAACTGGCGAGCATGGCGATGGTCAAGCTCGAGCAGAGTTTCTCCCCATCATGTTTGGTGAAGAATTGATGGGCGCGATGCATGAATTCAAACGGATTTGGGATCCGCAAAATAAACTCAATCCCGGTAAGGTGGTTCACCCTTATCGTGTAGACGAAAACTTGCGTATGGGCCCTGAGTACAAGGTAGTGAATATCAAAACCCGCTTGAATTTCTTAAGTCAAGAGGGTAATGGTTTCCAGCGTGCCGTAGAGCGTTGTGTAGGTATGGGTAAGTGCCGTAGTGAGAAAGTGGGTACGATGTGCCCAAGCTATCGTGCCACCAAGGAAGAACGTTTCTCTACTCGTGGCCGCTCCAGATTATTTTGGGAGATGTTGCAAGGCGAAGTGATTACCGATGGCTGGGACAGCAAAGAGCTTAAAGATGCGCTCGATACTTGCTTATCTTGCAAGGGTTGCAAGAGTGATTGTCCGGCGCACGTCGACATGGCTTCTTATAAAGCAGAATTTTTATCTCACTACCATGAAAAAAATAGCAGACCACGCCAGGCCTTAACTATGGGGCGTATTGGCGACTGGGCTCCATTGGCTAGTAAGTTCTCTTGGTTGGTCAATGGTGTGATGCAAACCCCAGGTTTATCGAGTCTTGCAAAATGGATTGGCGGTGTTGCACAAGAGCGGAGCTTGCCGAAGTTTGCAGACCAATCCTTCAGAAAGCAGTTCAAGAAATCCAACATCAATTCAGTAGGGCAGAAGAAAGTGATTCTTTGGGTTGATACTTTCTGCGAACATTTCCATCCGGAAGTTGCTAATGCTGCCGTTGAGGTTCTTGCTCATGCTGGCTTTGAGGCGACCTTGCCGAAGACCCCGCTCTGTTGTGGACGTCCTTTGTATGATTTTGGATATCTTGATCTGGCCAAGCAAAAGCTTGAAAAAATTCTGGATGCGATAGGTGATCAGATTAAAGCGGGAGATGATTCTCCTATCGCCGTTGTTGGCTTGGAGCCTGGTTGCATGTCAGTCTTCAAGGATGAGTTGCTGAAGTTTTTCCCAAATGATCCAAGAGCAAAGTTGTTGTCCTCAAGCTCTTATCTATTGGGGGACTTTTTGCACGAGCAGGGTTATGTTCCACCTCCGCTTGATAGGGATATCTTGGTGCACTCTCATTGCCATCAAAAGTCGCTATTCGGCACTAAAGGTGATGTAGCGCTGCTATCAGCTCTGGGTGCTAAGGCTAATTACATTGATAGCGGATGCTGCGGTATGGCTGGATCCTTTGGTTTTAATCCGGAGCATGTGGAGATATCGAAGGCAGTTGGAGAGTTGGTATTGCTGCCGGCTATTCGATCTGCGGATCAAGACACCATTATTTTGACCAATGGCTTTAGCTGTAGAGAGCAAATTGAGCAAGAGACTGGCCGCAAGGTAAAGCATTTAGCGGAACTACTGCTGATGGCTCATCAGGCTCAAGAATCCAAGGCAAACTAAGACATCACTTTAGTAAGGCTTATAACTAAAAACCCCTGAATTCTCATTCAGGGGTTTTTTGATTTGAGGAGATTAAAGTTTTGTAGCTCAGTCATCTTTACGGCCCCTAAAGTGCGTTCACTATATTGATTGCTGCTGCCTTGCCCATGTTGATATAGGCATCGTTAGTAACACCGCCAATATGGGGGCTGAGAAGAATTCTATTGTTCCCTTGGAAGATATGGTGAGTACTCATCGGCTCTACCGCAAAGCTATCTAAGGCAGCCATTGCGACTGCGCCAGATGAGACGGCATCAGATAGTGCAGGTTCGTCGATCAATCCACCTCTAGCGGTATTAATGATGATCACCCCAGGTTTGCATTGGCTTATGGTGTCTCTATTGATTAGATTTCTATTGTCCGCTGTGAGCGGGCAGTGAAGCGAGATTGCATCAGATTTTTCCCAAATGGTCTCAATGGGTACTGATTGAATATAGCTCGGTACATTCTTTGCAAAGGGGTCAAAACCAATTACATGCATGCCCATAGCATCACATATTTTTGCAAAGCGTTGGCCTATAGCTCCTAGGCCGATAATTCCAATTATTTTTCCATTGAGCTCTAGTGTTTTAAATGTCGCCTTATCCCAGTGCCCCGAATGCATGCGCTCATTAAGATGAACGATAGATTTTGCGCAAGCTAATAATAGAGTTAAAGCATGTTCCGCGACTGCTGATGCATTTGCACCAACGGCTGCAAGGACCTGGATGCCTCTTTTTTGAGCTGCATCTTGATCGATTGAATCTATACCACTGCCATGCTTTGAAATGACTTTAAGGTTTGGTGCCAAATCCATCATTTCAGCTGTGAAGCTCCCATAACGAAGGATGACCCCGACAGGATTATGGTGCTGGCAAAGTGCTAGAACATCTGCTGCTTGCGGGGCTTTACCAGTGTAAATAATTTCAAAGTCGCAGAGTATTTTTATTGCCTGGTCCGCTAAATCAGCCCCAGTAACCAGTATTACTGGTTGCTTCATAAGGTTTCACCCGCCTTAATGACGCCTGCATTTACTAGGGCGGCATTAAGCCAAGGAGCTGCTGTATTGCCCATCTGAATGGAAGCAATGCGCTTTTCTTCAGCCTCAACCTTTTCTTTGGCCAATGGCAAAAGGGATTCAATTTTGTCGCGCTCAACCACGACCACTCCGTCAGCATCAGCTGTAATGAAGTCGCCGGGATTTACAGCCACATCACCAACTGAGATGGGGTGTCCAATGCGGCCGCTAACTTGTTTTGTAGGGCCATTCGGATTTACGCCAGCAGAAAAAATTGGAAAATCAAGTTCTGCAAGTTCGAGCGTATCACGTATAGCGCCATCGATAACGACCCCAGCAAACCCTAATTTTTTACAGGCATTGATCATGATTGCACCCATAAGGGCAGCAGTCAAATCTCCTTTGCCATCAATGACCAGGACATCGCCAGGTTTTGCTAGGGACATTGCCGCATGAATCATGAGGTTGTCTCCTGCGCGTACCTCAACAGTAAAAGCTGGTCCTGCCATTTTCATAGAAGCTCTGAGAGCTGTAATGCGGCCGTGCAATGCTCCTCGGCGGTCTGCTACATCAGCCAAAATTGCCGGTTGGAATGGGGATGCTTTGCTAACAATTTCCTTACTAACACGAGGAAAGTCTTTGATGATATTTGGTGTTGACATGTTTGGCTGTAATTTAAATTAATCAATCTTGATATTGGCATCTTGAATAACGCGCGCCCAACGAGCGGAATCTTTATTGAGTAAGGCTGTGAACTGTTCGGGTGTTCCACCGAGAATCTCACCACCTTCGCCCATCAACTTGCTTCGGACTTCAGGCATTTTGAGGATGTTATTAATATTGGTATTTAATTCTTTAATGATTTGTGGCGATGTTTTAGCCGGCGCTACAAATCCAAACCAAGTGATCGCTTCAAAGCCTGGCCAACCAGATTCTGCAATGGTTGGGGTCTCAGGTAGTGAGGCGGACCGTTTTAATGAAGTCACGGCAATCGCACGTAAACGACCATCTTTAATTTGCCCCATAGCTGTTGGAACTGACGATGCATAAATTTGAATCTGACCACCAACAATGTCAGTCAGTGCCTGTGCAGAACCCTTGTAGGGGATGTGTTGAAGATTGATTCCGGCAGTCTTTTGTAGTAATTCCATGCCAAGATGCGCAACCGTTCCATTGCCAGGGGAGCCGTAGGTAATTTGATCGGGCTTTGCTTTTGCCGCCGCTGCTATATCAGCAAATGTCTTAAAGGGAGAGTTTGCTGAAACAACAATCACCAGCGGTGAAGATGCAACTAAAGCAATAGGACTTAAATCTCTCGTGGGCACATAGGGCAGCTTGGGGTATAGGGTTGGATTAATGGCTAGGTTGCTGGTTTGACCAAGTCCAATGGTGTAGCCATCCGCGTTGGAATTTGCTACAGCCTCGATTCCTAAATTCCCACCAGCCCCTGGTCTGTTCTCCGGTACTACCACCCATTTGTAATTTTCAGTGAGCTTTTGCCCGACTGTCCTGGCAAAGATGTCTGTGCCGCCACCAGCAGGGAATGGGATGATGATTTTGATTGCCTTGCTTGGGTATTGTTGGGCAAAGGAGGGTGCACTGACTAATAGCAATACTAGGAGCGAGAAAAGGCGAGTAATTGATTTCATTGTTTCCCTGTGGTTTGTAGAGGCGGCCTTGTTTTTTATAGGCATTCAGACTGTATGATGATGTTTCAAATAACGCAATATCGTTTCAACAGACGAAACAAATCCAGGAATATGAAAAAAATTCAAC
>JBJOJF010000002.1:0-7355 GCA_046046735.1 Pseudomonadota bacterium | reverse complement strand
GCCAAGAATGCAGAAATAGCATCTGTATTTTTCATATTTCCAATTATATAGAAATATATGACAGATTAATGACATCGATATCAATAAAACAGGGTGATATTCCTCACCCTGTATTCCCCTACTTCTTTAATTTCCCGAACGCTGCTGCCATTGCATTATTGATCGGAGGTGCGCTGCGTCGATCCTCTTGAGGCCTCTTTTCTGTAGACCTTGATGAACTTGGTCTATTTGCTCGCTGCTCAGGCTTGGCGCCTGGAGTAGGTCTAGGCGCTTCGTCAGAAAGGCGCATCGTCAAAGCAATACGTTTGCGTTTTTCATCCACCTCTAAGACTTTTACCTTAACAACCTGCCCCGCTTTAACTACGGTGTGAGGATCTTTCACAAAGGTATTAGAAAGCGCAGAAATATGCACTAATCCATCTTGGTGAACACCGATGTCGACAAAGGCACCAAAGGCTGCAACGTTGGTCACAACGCCTTCCAGAATCATGTCTGTCTTGAGATCGCTAATCTTCTCAACACCATCTTTGAAGGTTGCAGTCGTGAACTCTGGACGCGGATCGCGACCAGGCTTCTCCAATTCCTTGATGATGTCGGTTACTGTAGGAATACCAAACTTTTCATCGGCATACTTTTCAGGGTTTAAGCCCTTTAGTATTCCGGCATCCCCAATGACTTCTTTCACATTCTTCTTAATATCTTTGAGAATCTTCTCAACTAAAGGGTATGACTCAGGATGAACTGCTGAAGCATCTAATGGATCTGCGCCATTCATGATGCGCAAGAAACCGGCTGCCTGTTCAAATGTCTTCTCACCTAAACGTGGGACGCTACGCAAATCTGATCGGGTCTTAAATGCACCATTACTATCTCGATAAGAAACAATGCCTTCAGCAACGGTACTGGATAAGCCTGAAACCCTTGCTAATAAGGGAGCTGAAGCTGTATTCACATCCACACCCACCGCGTTCACACAATCCTCTACGACAGCCACCAAGGACTTGGCGAGCTGAGTTTGCATGACATCATGCTGATACTGACCCACACCAATCGACTTTGGATCAATCTTGACTAATTCAGCCAATGGATCTTGCAAGCGTCTTGCAATCGACACGGCGCCACGTAACGACACATCCATGCCAGGCAACTCTTTTGACGCGTATTCCGATGCAGAATAGACTGATGCACCCGCTTCTGAGACCACAATCTTGGTCAACTTCAATTCTGGTCTAGCTTTGATTAAATCTTGCGCTAACTTATCGGTCTCACGAGATGCTGTGCCATTACCGATGGAAATTAAAGTCGCCTTATGCTTCTCCGCTAATTTAGCTAACGTATGTAAGGAGCCATCCCAATCATTTTTTGGTTGGTGTGGATAGATCACATCGGTATCTACTACCTTACCGGTTGCATCTACCACTGCCACTTTGACTCCGGTGCGCATACCAGGATCCAAGCCAATCGTTACTTTGGGACCTGCAGGAGCAGCAAGCAATAAATCCTTGAGATTGCGGGCAAATACATTAATAGCTTCAGTCTCAGAACGCTCGCGAAGAGCACTCATGAGTTCAGACTCCAAATGCATTGAGCACTTAATACGCCAAGTCCAGCGCACCGTTTCCGCCAGCCACTGATCGGCTGGGCGACCTTCATTTTTAATCTTGAACTGATTGGCTATACGAGATTCGCAGGGATTGTGCGGAGCATCCCATTTTGGCTTTTCTTCTTCCGTATCCAGGCGTAGGTTAACCATTAACATTTGCTCACGACGCCCTCTAAATAATGCTAAGGCACGGTGTGAAGGAATAGCCTGAATAGGCTCTGAATAATCAAAGTAATCGGCAAACTTCTCACCCTCTTGCTCCTTGCCTGCAATCACCTTAGATTCCACTACACCATGGTCTTGCAAGTAAGTTCTCAGTGACTGCACTAAGGCCGCATCTTCTGCAAAGCGCTCCATCAAGATTTGACGCGCACCTTCTAATGCCGCCTTGGTATCAGGCACCCCAGGGTTATCGCCCTGATCGGATGTAAATGCTTCTTTGATATATTTTGCTGCCTCCACCTCAGGATCAAGCAATGGATTGGCTAGTAAATCATTTGCTAAAGGCTCTAAACCTGCCTCCAAGGCAATCTGGGCTTTGGTGCGACGCTTGGGCTTATACGGCAGGTAGAGATCTTCCAAGCGCGTCTTATCTTCAGCAAGCATGATGGCTTTGAGTAACTCTGGGGTCATCTTGCCCTGCTCTTCAATAGACGCCACAATAGCTTTACGACGTTCTTCTAGCTCACGTAAATAGCTGAGTCGCTCCTCTAGCAAACGCAACTGCGCATCATCTAAACCGCCAGTAGCCTCTTTACGATATCGCGCAATAAAGGGAACGGTAGCACCCTCATCCATCAAGGCAATGGCAGCGGACACTTGTGCAGGTTTAGCAGATAACTCTTGGGCAAGACGTTGTTCAATTGATGGGAGCATAGGATATTTTTACTTTTTACCGGTTACTTCTGACTGATTACTCAATGAATTTATTGGTTTGATTATTTGATGATCTACATAGATAAAAGCCACCCGAAGGTGGCCTTTATCTCAGCTTTGCAGCCGATAGATGCAATTACTCGCGTGAAGCCTTCTTACGCTCATGCTCCTTGAGGTAACGCTTACGAATACGGATACTCTTCGGTGTTACTTCTACCAATTCATCATCATCGATAAATTCAACTGCGTATTCGAGGTTCATTGCAATTGGAGTTACCAAACGAACTGCTTCGTCAGTACCAGATGCACGAACGTTGGTTAATTGCTTACCCTTAATTGGGTTAACCACTAAGTCGTTATCACGACTGTGAATACCAATCACCATACCTTCGTATAAAGGATCTCCAGGGCTTACAAACATACGGCCACGGTCTTGCAACTTCCACAATGCGTAAGCTACTGCTTCACCATCGTCTTGGCTGATCAGCACGCCGTTATGACGCTCACCTAAGATACCGTCCTTAGCTGGGGCATAGGAATCAAAAGTATGACTCATCAAACCGTTACCACGAGTCATAGTCATGAAATCGCCTTGGAAGCCGATCAAGCCACGCGCTGGAATGCGGTACTCAAGACGGGTGCGACCTTTACCGTCACTCACCATGTCGAGCAATTCACCTTTACGTTTACCCAAGTCTTCCATTACTGCACCTTGAGTTGTATCTTCTACGTCAACGGTTAAGTTCTCATACGGCTCCATCTTCACGCCATCTTCTTCGTGGAATACAACGCGTGGACGAGAAACTGCTAACTCATAACCTTCACGACGCATTGTTTCAACCAAGATGGTGAGATGCAATTCACCACGACCTGACACTTCAAATACGGTGTCATCATCGGTTTCTTTAACACGCAAAGCCATGTTTGATTTCAATTCGCGATCAAGACGCTCACGGATTTGACGGCTAGTTACGAACTTACCTTCACGACCTGCCAACGGGCTGGTGTTCACCATGAAGTTCATGGTCAAAGTAGGTTCGTCAATCTTGAGCATTGGCAATGCTTCTGGAACGTCTGGTGCGCAGATCGTTGTTCCGATTGCCAAATCTTCAATACCGTTTACCAATACGATGTCACCCGCTTGAGCTTCATCTACCAATTCACGCTCTAGACCACGGAATTTCAATACCTGGTTAATACGGCCTTTGCGTTGAACGCCATCCGGACCATCCATAAATACCACGTCCATCAATGGCTTCACTGTTCCGCGGTTAACGCGGCCAACGCCGATCTTACCAACGTAGGTGCTGTACTCAATAGAGGTAATTTGCAACTGCAAAGGACCTTCTGGATTGTCGTCACGAACTGGTACGTGCTTCAGCACAGTATCAAACAATGGGCGCATATCGCCTTCGCGGACATCATCAGTCAAGCCTGCATAACCATTCAAGCCAGATGCGTAGACCACCGGGAAGTCCAACTGCTCTTCAGTAGCGCCCAACTTATCAAACAACTCAAAAGTTGCATTGATTACGTAGTCAGTACGCGCACCTGGACGGTCAACTTTATTAATCACAACGATTGGCTTCAAACCGAGGGCTAGAGCCTTCTTGGTTACGAAACGGGTTTGTGGCATTGGGCCTTCAACCGCGTCAACCAAAAGCAATACACCGTCAACCATGGAGAGCACGCGCTCTACCTCACCACCGAAGTCGGCGTGTCCTGGTGTGTCAACGATATTGATGTGTGTGCCGTCATATTCAACCGCACAGTTCTTGGACAAAATAGTAATGCCGCGCTCTTTTTCCAAATCATTTGAGTCCATGACGCGTTCAGTCATTTTTTCATTTGAACGGAATGTGCCAGATTGGCGCAAGAGTTGGTCAACCAAAGTAGTTTTACCGTGGTCAACGTGGGCGATGATAGCGATATTACGAAGTGCGCGTTTAGTCATGTGAAGCTTCTAAAGTTAAGAATATGAAATTCGGGTTAGTTAAGGTTAATAAATCAATAAGTCAAAATAGTTAATGGGCCGAAGAGATTAAGCGCTTAGGATGTAACACCCCAGAGCGCCAGTCACCAGTACCAATAAAGTTATGTGGAGCTGCCGTAGCACGGTAAATCCGCACTAAAGCTTCTATGGATGGCAAATTGAGTGGTACACGCTGCCCCATCTCTAGCCGTTTTGCTTGCTGCTCATCTACAGTGAGGTGCGGCAAGGTTTGCAATAACGCATCTACTGGCAAGATATAGGAAGAACTATCTTGTAAGCCCTTCTGAATCGACTCAATCGTAAAAGATTGCTCCAAAGTGAGATGCCCTACTTCAGTGCGACGCAAGCCAACCAGGTGAGCGCCACATCCTAAAGCTTTACCAATATCTTCAGCCAGGACGCGAATGTACGTGCCTTTACTGCAACTCACTTCAAGCGTAGCTTCTGGCCACTGGACATTGGTCCAACGAATATAGTGAATCGTAATGTCTCGTGGTGCGCGCTCTAACTCAACACCTGCACGAGCATATTCATACAGCGGCTTACCATCGCGCTTGAGCGCAGAATACATTGGTGGAACCTGACTGATTGGGCCAGTAAACGCTGGCAATAATGAATCCAAGGCCAACTTCATGGCGGCTTCATCAGCAAATATCGGCAATGGTAATTCTTCGATCACCAAACCCTCAGCATCGCCTGTGTCGGTACGCTGACCAAATTTCACTTGCGCCACATAAGTTTTATCGGCCTCAAGCAAATCTTGTGAATACTTAGTTGCCTCACCCAAACAAATCGGTAGCAAACCTGTAGCCATAGGATCGAGTGTGCCGGTATGCCCTGCTTTTTCAGCATTGAGGGCACGCTTGACGGCAGTAACTGCACCTTGCGAGCTCATGCCAGCAGGTTTATCAAGCAACACAACGCCGTCGATACGTACTGACATGAAATTACGCGTTCTCGTCTTTACGATCACTATCCACTGCTTGATCAATCAACTTAGACATCTCGATGCCATGCTCGACTGAGCTGTCATAGTGAAAGTGTAAGGTTGGAACAGTGTGAATATGTAAACGCTTAAACAATAAAGAATGTAAATAGCCCGCCTTATCCTGCAAAGCCTTTTGCGCAACCTCAGGCTCAGCACCCAAGACAGTAAAGAAGACTTTTGCGTGGGCCAAATCAGGTGTGAGTTCAATACTTTGCAAAGTAATTAAACCCAAACTTGGGCTACGCAGTTCACGAGGAATAAGCTCGGCCAGGTCTCGCTGAATTTGATCGGCGAGACGCTGGTTACGATGAGGACTAGTTTTATGCATGGACTGGGTAACGATTAGAGTGAGCGAGCGACTTCAGTAACTTCGAACACTTCCAATTGGTCGCCTTCTTTGATGTCGTTGTAACCCTTTAATGACAAGCCGCACTCAACACCAGCGCGTACTTCTTTTGCATCATCTTTAAAGCGCTTGAGAGAGTCCAACTCACCTGACCATACAACCACGTTATCACGCAGGAGACGAACACTTGAGGTACGTTTAACAACACCATCAGTGACCAAGCAACCTGCAATAGCGCCAACTTTAGATACCAAGAAGACTTGACGAATCTCCACCATACCGGTGATTTCTTCTTTCTTATCTGGTGTCAACATACCACTTAAGGCAGCTTTCACTTCATCAACTGCGTCATAAATAATGTTGTGATAACGAATATCCACACCATTGTTCTCAGCTAACTTCCGTGCTGCTGCATCTGCACGAGAGTTAAAGCCGATGATGACTGCCTTAGAAGCAACCGCCAAGTTCACGTCCGTTTCAGTGATGCCACCTACTGCTGCATGAACAATTTGAACTTTGACTTCTGGGGTAGATAGCTTCTGCAAGGACTGTGACAACGCTTCTTGTGAGCCTTGTACGTCCGCCTTGATGATCAACGGCAATAACTTCGCCTCAATCGCGCCTTCGCCCATGTTTTCCATCATAGTTTCGAGCTTGACTGCTTGCTGTTTAGCCAACTTCACATCGCGGAACTTACCTTGACGGAAGAGTGCGATCTCGCGAGCTTTACGCTCATCAGGAACCACTTGAACTGACTCACCAGCTGCTGGAACTTCTGATAAACCTTGGATCTCAACTGGAATAGATGGGCCAGCCTCATTACATGGCTTACCGTTCTCATCCAACATCGCACGAACACGACCGTAGGTAGAGCCAGCCAATAACATATCGCCACGCTTGAGCGTACCGGATTGAACGAGAACCGTTGCAACTGGTCCACGACCTTTATCCAAGCGTGCTTCAATTACGAGGCCTTGTGCTGGAGCATCTTTCGGTGCCTTGAGTTCCAAAATTTCAGCTTGCAATAAAACGTTCTCGAGCAATGCATCAATGCCGTCACCTGTTTTGGCAGAAACGCCGATAAATGGCACATCGCCACCGTATTCCTCAGGAACCACTTGCTCTGCAACTAACTCCGTTTTAACGCGCTCTAAGTTTGCCTCAGGTTTATCGATCTTATTAATTGCCACAACCAATGGAACGCCACCAGCAACTGCATGGTGAATCGCTTCTTTAGTTTGCGGCATAACTCCGTCATCAGCAGCCACTACTAGGATCACGATATCTGTTGCCTTAGCACCGCGAGCACGCATTGCCGTAAAGGCTTCGTGACCCGGAGTGTCTAAGAAAGTAATCATGCCGCGTGGAGTTTCTACGTGGTAAGCACCAATGTGCTGGGTAATACCACCAGCTTCACCAGTCGCAACTTTTGCAGCGCGAATCTTATCGAGCAAGGAAGTTTTACCGTGGTCAACGTGACCCATTACAGTAACAACTGGCGGACGAGGTTTGAGGTCTTCCGGTGCATCTTCAACTTCCTCTTCGGTAT
>JBJOJF010000001.1:0-3126 GCA_046046735.1 Pseudomonadota bacterium | reverse complement strand
CTATATAAGAATCCAGGGTTTGATCCAATCAATGACTTTATCCCGCTAGCGATGATTGGCTCGGTGCCCAATGTTTTAGTTGTGAACTCGAATTTTCCGGCCAAGAATCTGGATGAGTTTTTAAAGCTTGTTAAATCCAAACCTCCAGAGACTTATCAATACGCCTCAGCAGGAAATGGAACCTTAAACCACCTGTTAGGTGAAATGCTCAATCAAAGTTACGGCATCTCTTTGCAACATATCCCTTACAAGGGTGTTGCGCCGGCGCTGAATGATCTTCTTGGTGGACAAGTTCAAATTGCATTTGCCAGCTTGCCATCAGTGCTGCAGTACATCAACTCACAAAAGCTCATTGCCCTAGGGGTCAGCTCAACAAAACGCTCCCCAATACTTCCAGATGTGCCATCTATCTCAGAAAAAATTCCCGGCTTCTCGGGCTCCCTATGGATAGGTCTATTTGCCCCAAAGGGAACTCCTAAAGCTGTAGTGGACAAATTGCAAAAGGATATGCAACTCACACTTGCCAATCCAGAGCTACGGGATAAATTGCAGGCTTCTGGTGTGGAACTTGCAAACATGACGCCAGCGGATTTTGCCAAACAACTCCAGGAGGATATTGCCCGCTGGGCCAAGATTGTTAAGGCCTCTGGCGCCTCACTAGATTAGATCGTATTTAAATTAAAAAGTGCAGTGAGTGATACCAATATAAGGACTGCCGTTGCATTTTTCTGAACGGCAGAAAGAAGCCCCTTAAGCTCTTTGGTGTTATAAATGTTAATAAATAAAAAATAGGGGCTTTTAAGATTGTCTTAAAGCACCCCATAAACCGGAGGAGATCTATGTCTTTACGCTTCACACCTAAAAAAGGCTTGTTGACTGTTTTTGCCACCCTTATTGCAGCCACATCCATATCGGCCGTTGCCCAGACATCATCATCATGGCCTAACAAGCCCATCAAGATTATTGTTGGCTACTCTGCTGGCGGAGCGACTGACGTCTTAACGCGTTTAGTCTCGGTTAGCATGAGCAACACACTGGGCCAATCGATCGTTGTTGAAAATAAGCCCGGAGCAAATAGTAACGTTGGCGCTGAATTAGTAGCTCGCTCTCCTGCAGACGGCTATACGCTTTACGCCTTCTCCATAGCAAATACGATCAACGCAACGCTCTATCCTAATTTGAGCTATGACCCTATTAAGGACTTTGAACCGATTGGCATGATTGCTAAGATTCCAAATATTTTGGTAGTAAATCCAAATCTGCCTGTAAAAACCGTAGCAGACTATGTGCGCTTTGCCAAAAACTCGAAAGATGGAGTCACATTTGCATCTTCTGGTAGCGGCTCATCCATTCACCTTTCCGGTGAAATGTTCAAGATGCAAGCCAAAATTCAGATGCTGCATATTCCATACAAAGGTAGCGCACCGGCGGTAACTGATTTACTCGGCGGCCAAGTTGAGTCGATGTTCGATAACGCCCCTTCAGCATTACCGCATATTAAAGCTGGAAAACTACGTCCGATTGCAATTACTAGCGCACAACGCTCATCACTCTTGCCGGATGTCCCGACAGTTGCTGAATCAGGTTACCCGGGATTTGATGTGCAATCCTGGTTTGCCTTGGTTGCGCCAGCGGCGACTCCAAAGCCAATTATCATGAAGCTCAATTCCGCTCTTAATAAAGCGCTGAATTCACCGGAGGTGCGTCAACGCTTGCAAGAGTTGGCCGCTACTCCTGAGCCAGGCACTCCAGAAAAGATGGCAGCATTTGAGGCTTCTGAAGTGAAACGCTGGCGCGAAGTAGTAAAAGAATCCGGCGCCAAGGCCGAATAAAAAGCACTTCTTAGCCCCTCCAAAATCGTCTTTATGAAGATGGATTAATTTATGTTTCCTATCGACTTTTTCTGGAGGGCTGCGCAGCGCTGGCCTGAACGCATCGCCATTGATACTCCTGCAGGCCCGATTCATTACGCTACGCTAGCTAAACGAGTAAAAGCCCTATCAGCAGGACTTTTAGCATTAGATCCAATGCTACAAAGTCGAGTCGCTATTTGCGCAGGCAATAGCGCGGATCACATCACCGCTCTACTTGCCATCTTGGCCTGCGGAAAGGTATGGGTACCCTTAAATCCTAAGAGCACTCACCCCGAACTTGCTCGCATCATCAATATCACTGAGCCTTCTATTGTCATCCTGGATTCCACAAATCAGGACTTAATTCAAGGGGCACCAGGGGCCTGGATATATACCGGTACAGACTCTGACACTGCAGCTAGAAGCATGAATGAACTCATCCACTTACATGACGATGCCCCGCAACCGTTTTTTGAATTGCCTCAAGACGCTATTCAGGCAATTAAATTTACCGGCGGCACTACCGGCGCTCCCAAGGGTGTCATGCAACCGTATCGCGCATGGATGGCAAATATTAGCAATCAAATTCAGGTATGGGGATTTGATGAACATGAGCGTTATGTTGTTGCAGCTCCGATCACTCATGGAACATCTACTTACATTGTTCCCATCTTGGCTCAAGGCGGTTGCCATGTCATCCTTGATGGTGCTGGCGCAGAGGTAGTGAGGTCTGCATTTCGTGATCGTAGTGGGACTGTTTGCTTTATGCCACCAACACTCGTTTACATGTTGATGGCCTTACCCAATGCCTCGAAAAATGATTTTCCAAAATTACGAAGATTGATTTATGGTGGCGCCCCAATGCCACCTGAGCAAGTACGCAAAGTGCGTGATTTCTTTGGGCCAGTATTAGGAACCACCTATGGCCAAACGGAAGCACCTCAAATTTTGACAGTCATGCGACCAGAGGATTTTGAAGACCCAAATAATTGGGCGGCTGTGGGCAGACCTACTTGGTTTAGCGATGTGGCCATCATGTCGCCTGAAGGTAAGTTACTACCTACTGGTGAAATTGGTGAGGTTGTTGCTCGAGGTGATTTACTCATGAATGGCTATTGGCGTATGCCAGAGAAGACGGCCGAAACGATTATTGATGGTTGGTTACATACTGGCGATCGTGGCTTGATCGATGAACGTGGATTTTTATATCTTAAGGATCGTCTCAAGGATCTCGTAATCACTGGTGGATTTAATGTTTACCCAGTCGACGTTG